>DATLII010000197.1:0-6099 GCA_035539495.1 Dongiaceae bacterium | reverse complement strand
ACCCTGTCCTGCACCACACGCTCCGGCTTCGGGGGCCGACCACTGAACACGCCGTGGCTGCCGCCATAAAATATGGCCATCACCTTGAATGGACTGCCAACCGCCTGATACACCGCCAGACGATCCTCGGCAGCAGAATAAAAACCGGGAACCTTGGTTTCATCCAGCGTGGACGTGATGTGCAAGCTGGGTACCTTGAGTGGCTGAAGTATTTCCTCCAGCGGCTGATCGTCGTAAAACGGCGGCGCGGAAATGAGAACGGCCGCGACAAAGCGCGGATCGCGCAACCGGATCGGTCGATTGTCACGCTCCACTTCAGCCCCCGTCAGCAGCATGGCGGTGTTGGCGCCATAGGAATGGCCGGCTACCACGATCTTGTTCACGTCGATATTCGTGGCATAGGCAGATACCAATAGCTGGTCCAGCGCAAATTTCACATCCGAAACACGAGCCAGTGCTTCTTCATCACTGACCGCACTGCGCAGGCGAAACGGCAGCAACAACCGGCTGCCATTCCATACTTTGCGATCACTGCCAACATGCTGCACATGCAAACTGGCAATCCCCTGGCTGGCCCAATGCTGGCCCAGATAGGTATAACGATCGCGGGAACCACCAAGACCGTGGGAAAACACCACCAACGGAATACGTTTATTGTCGGATTGCGCGGGCATAAACAGTAACGATGGCACTTCGCGCTGACGCTGCTGATCCGTCCAATCCAGCCACTGTGTCTGCACACGTTCGGCGACGTGCTGTTGCAACTCTTCAGATTCAACCACCGAACTCAGCAGCAATTGCTGACGCCATTCCTCCGTATCCAGATCCGCTTTCACTTCGGCCTGCAACGCACAGGCTGCGACGACAACCGCAACAACCGTGAACAGGAAGAAACTCACGACAAGGCGGTTGAGCCGTCGTGGCAGCAGCGTCATGTATTCAGGCATTCGCATGGAGGTTCCCGGGCTATTCATGTGCGCGAATCTTGCAGGGCTGCCGCTTCGAAAAGTGGAAGGCAGACAGCATTTGCGAGGACAGGCAACAACTGTGCCGGCAGCTCAGCCACGCCAGGCCCGGCTACCGTGCTGGAAAAATGCGAATACCGGCACACGACTGTTGCCCAGCCAACAGCAAGGCGCTGCTGGGGAAACAGCGGCTGCGCACAGGGGAGCAACCCTCACGCTGTCCGCGCGCCACCTAATCAACCTCGATACGTTTTAAGGTAAAAATATGAGCGCTATGGATAAAAGCATGAAAGGAAAAATCATCGCCAGCATCGTATTCAGCCTACTCGCCATTCCGGCTGGCGCAGCGCTGAAAGAAGGCGACACAGCACCCCGCTTCACAACGCAGGCATCCCTGGGTGGCAAAGCATTTACCTATGCCCTGGAAGACAACCTGAAAAAAGGCCCCGTCGTCGTGTATTTCTATCCCACCGCATTTGGTGGCGGCTGCAGCATTCAGGCCCACGCCTTTGCCGTCAACCATGAGAAATTCATAGCAGCAGGCGCGACCGTTGTCGGCGTTTCATTGGACGACATCACCCGCCTCAATGAATTCTCCGCCGATCCTGAATTTTGCGCGAGCAAGTTTCCCGTCGCATCCGACACCGATGGCAAGATCGCCAACGCCTTTGATCTGACAGTCAATGAATCGACCCGTGGCAGAAAGGATCGCCGGGGTGTGCAGGTCGACCACGGCTCGGTGGACCGCACCACCTTTATCGTGGGATCCAACGGAAAAATCCTGACAACCCTGGGCGGATTCAAACCAGAAGACAATGTGCAGGAAGCGCTGAAAGCCGTACAGGCGCTGGGCGTTAAAAAATAGGATTAACGATATCGGCAAACTACGACTGCTGGCAACTATTTTGCCTGATGGTCGAACTGACCCATACACATTCAGGAGCCTGAAAAATGATGTACCGAAAACGAATTCTTGGCCTGTCCGCGTCCGTGTTGCTTACGACCACGGCAGCTCACGCCGGCAACTTGTCCTCCAGTAGCTGGACGCCTGCCGGTTGCGGCACAGAGCCCACGCTTCAAAAACTGAATTTGAGCAATATCGACGCCTACAACGCCAGCCTTCCCCAAGTGGAGAAATTCCAGGACAGCAATCGTAAATATATCGACTGCCTGGTAACCGAAGCCAACGCGGATGTGCAGCGCATTTCCCAAGCGGCAAAATCCGCTCAGCAGGCCGTCATCGACCGGCAGAATAAAATCGTGGCCGATGTTCAGGCCGCCGGAAAAAAGCTGGATGAAGAGGAAGAAAAAGCCGCCGCCGCAGGCCGATAGCTACGTAGATCAGCCACTCAGTTCCTTAGGACCAGACACTGGGATCAAACCCTGGCCAGGCCAGCCTGGCCAACCCCTCCCCTCTTCGTATTCGTCACGCCTTCTACTACACTCGCTGTATCGCCCCCTTCACCTGGCAGGCATCGGCATGTCCAACACTCCCACGCTTCCTACCCCTAAAACCATCCTGTTCGACTGGCATGGCACCTTGGTCAACACCCAGGACGCCATGAGCGCCGCCATGGAAGAAATGCTGCAGCAACTGGAAGAGCTGGGACTGGTGGATCGGCTGCTGCCGGAGCATCTGTGCAAAAACGAAGAAGACGTGAAGCTGGTGCGCTACATTCGCATTTTTCGCCGCCTGCATCCGAAAATCCTGCTGGAACGCCGTGTCAGCCGCACCGAAATCTTCAACGCCATCTTCGGTGACGACACCGACGCCAAATACCTGGCTCACCGCGCTTACAACAAGTGCTATCGCAGCTATTACGGCAAGGTGAAACCGTACCAGGACGGCATTCGCGAATATCTGGCCTCACTGAAGCGGCTGGATATCCGCGTGGGCATCGCCACCAACCGCAGCCGTGAATTTCTCAATCATGAACTGCGCACAGTGGATGACGGTTCCTGGCCGCGCCTGATCGACTTCAGCACCTGCGCCGACGATGTCACGTTATACAAACCCGACCCGCAAATTATCCGCTATGCCCTCGCCAACATCGACACCTATCCTCGCCCGGAAACCTGGTACATCGGCGACAGCCATCTGGACATGGTGACCGCCAAAAATGCGGGCGTAACCGGAGTGTTTTACAACGGCGGCGGTTGGACACAGGACGAGATCCAGCAATTCTTCCGCGACGATCCGCAACACGCACCTGACGCCATCATCAACAGCTTCGACGAACTGATGGATCTGCTCGACACCTGCCAGCAGCACGATCCCCTCGCTTTCGCCAAGATCGTGGAAAAAGCGCGACCGTCGCATTTCCCGGGGCCTACGCCACCACCTTTGCGAATCGAGCCCGACTGGCATCCCTCGGTGGTCAAACTCACGCAGCCCCGCGTGATCCTGTTCGATTGGCATGCCACGTTGGTGGACACCTTGGATGCCATGTACCACGCCGTGGACGACATGCTGCCCGAGCTGCAGGAAAACGGCCTGCTGAATCGCATGGTCGATCCAGCGCAAAGCAAATCCCCCGAGGATGCACGCCTGGTGGATTACGTGCGGAATTACGCGCAACTGCATCCCAAGATAAAAGCCGATCGCAAAATTTCCCGCACCGATATTTTTGAAGTGCTGTTCGGTGACGACCAGGACGCCAAGCAGATTGCGCATCAGATTTTCAACAATCACTACCGCAATCACTATGGCAATGTGCAACCGTTCGAGCCCCGCGTGCGGCAAGTATTGGTAGGATTGCGCATGCTGAATTTCAAACTGGGCGTGATTACCAATCGCGACCGTGAGTTCTTCGAGCACGAAGTGAATGCCGTGGAAGGCGGCACCTGGAAAGGCCTGTTCGACTGCATGATCTGCGGCGACGACACTGTGTTGCGCAAGCCCCATCCGGATCAGGTGTTATTGGCCGCAGCAGAACTGGGCTGCAATCCAGATAGCGAAGTCTGGTACGTGGGGGACAGCACCACCGACGTAATTGCCTCGAAAACCGCTGGCATTACCTGTGTGTTTTTCAATGGCGCGCAATGGGACCAGCCGTGGCTCAACAAGATATTTCCCGGCAATGAACGCTACCCGCACAAACCCGATGTGGTCGTGAATGATTTTTCCGAATTCTGGGCATTGGTGCTGGCGTGCCTGAAACGGGGTTACGGCGAGAGTGTTTTAGCCTGACCGGCCATTCCCTCAACAAATTGTCACCAAATCAAACAATCGGCCAACGTTTATAGGCCGTCTCTGACGTTACCCTTGGGAAAAAATAAAATACAAGACTGAGGGATTGGGGATGAAACGGGGGCTAGTACTGAGCGGCGGCGCCGCCTTAGGAGCTTATCAAGCTGGCGTATTGCTGGCACTGCGGGAAGCCGGTTTGGAATTCGACGTGATCTCCGCCACGTCCATCGGCACCATCAACGCGCTGGCCTGGAATGTCCCCGAGATCATCGCGCAGTTGGACGAGGTATGGCTCGACAATGTTCGCCAGCTGAAACCCTTTGACGCACGCCGTCTGCTACGCGGCCGCAACCCATTCCAATTCCACACCGCCCTGGATGGCCTTACCGATCGGTATCGCGCCATTTATCCATTCGACAACCAGCGCGCCGAAGTGCTGGTGACTGTTACCGATCATCAGCAACATCAGGTTCGCGTGGTATCCACGTGCGACGAATCCCTCTCCCAGCAGGAACGCGAGCTGTTTCTGAAAGCCTCCACCACCATTCTGCACATTGGCAGCAAGCCGGTGGAAATTCAGGGCCGCAAATATTACGACGGCGGTTATCTGCGTAATGTGCCGCTGGACCCATTGCTGGAACGGGAGCTGGATGAAATCTGGATCGTGCCACTGACCGCAGTGCGGGCCAGCGATAACGCTAACAACAGCAGACAAGCGGGCGGCAATCTGGCGTTGGCAAAAAAAGCGCTGCCCTTCGCCTACACCCACTCGCTGTTCAGCCTGGCCGAACAGATGCTGAGTCCGCCCAACATGCGCCGGGGCACTGCGCGCAAATTCGTGATTTCGCCTCATCAGAATTCCCGCAGCCGCAATCTGGGCCTGGGTCAGGCGCTGCTGTTTTCTGCCGCCAATGTCCGCCAACTGCTGGATTGCGGATTCGAGGACGGCGCCGATACCGTGGAAGATTATCTTTGCGATCGAACGTACCGCGTCGCTATCTAATGTTCTGAAGTGAATCGCTCGCCATGTTTCGTCAGGATTTATCCTGCTAGCGTCCGATTCTGCCGCCATACTATGTGGAGACACTGATCCACGTTTGCAGGACATGATGCATGGCGCATTCGCTTCCCGTTTCTTCCCCCACATTCCAACGCCTGCTGGCACTGGGCATAAGCCTCTGCACAGGAACATCGCTCTGGCTGCTGAGCATTGACGCGCTTCCGTTTTTGAAGCTGTTCGGCAATGGCTTTCCCTTTGCGCTGGGCATGGCTGCGCTGGCGGCCTTGCTCACGCTGGGTGTGGGTCAACCACGCGCAATCGGTTTGGTAGGCATTGGAGCGCTGGCCGTGCTGACCGCCGTTGGTGCTGGCCGCCACAATGTTTTTCTGCTGCAACCGGAATTTCTGGCGCTCAATGTGGGCGCGGCGTGCATCATGATGCCCTTCTGCCTGGCGCTAATCGAAAACGGTGGCCATCGGCCCAGCTACGAACGGCTGTATCACCACGCCTGGTCCTGCTGCCTGCGATTGGGATTGGCGGGACTTTTCACCGGCGCGTTCTGGCTGTTGCTGGGGCTGTGCATGCTGCTGTTCAACGTGCTGAACATCAAGCTGTTCGAAGATCTCTTCACCAGCAAACCGTTCATGTTTATCGCCACCAGCCTGATGGTCGGGTATGGCATTACGTTGCTGGGCGACCGCGACAACATCATTCGCAATCTGCGCACGCTGCTGATCCTGCTATCGAAAGCCTTGCTGCCCTTAATCACCCTCATCGTGCTGGCGTTTCTGGTGACCTTGCCCTTCACCGGTCTGCAGCCGTTGTGGGATACCCGCTTCGCCACTCTGCTACTGCTCACCACCTGCGCCACTCTGATTGGCTTGTTGGGTGCAACCTGGGGCGATGGTCGCTCCAATGTGATTTATCCAACGCTTATCGCTTGG
>DATLII010000196.1:0-2462 GCA_035539495.1 Dongiaceae bacterium | reverse complement strand
CAGCAAGCGCCGGGTGGCGGAAGCCCATGTGGCGCGCCAGAGCAATTACGACCTGCTCACCGAGCTGCCGAATCGGAATCTGTTGCTGCGGCGAATCGAAACGTCCATTCAGGAAGCGAATAATCAGAACGACATGTTCGCGGTGCTGTTCTGCGCGCTGGATGATTTCAAATCCGTCAACCTGCTTCACTCCTATCACGCTGGTGACAAACTGCTGCTGATGCTGGCGGATCGCTTCCGCTCGGAATTGGATCCGGCTCATATCGTTGCCCGTGTGGGCGGTGACGTGTTCGCGATCGTGCTGCCGGGGCTGCACAACCATTATCAGGCGGCGGATGTGGCGCAGCGTATTCTCGACAATGTGCGACGTCCGTTCCGATTGGAAAATAACAGCATCAAAGTATCCGCCACCATCGGCATCACCATTTATCCCCACGACGCCGCCACCGCCGAGCAATTGCTGAAAAACTCTGAAAACGTCATGCAGCTGGCGAAATCCGAAGGCGGCAATCGTTACCAGTTCTACGTGGCGAACGTGGACCAGAAAATCCGCGCGGCGAAAGTGCTGGAGAAGCAACTCACCACCGCGGTGGACGACGGCCAGCTGGAATTGGTTTTCCAACCGCAAGTGAATCTGCTCACCGGAGAAGTGCGCGGCGCCGAAGCGCTGGTACGCTGGCATCACCCTGAACGTGGATTGGTACCGCCCAATGAATTCATTCCGTTGGCAGAACGTACCGGCACTATCGTCGCAATTGGCGAATGGGTGTTGCAGGCATCCTGCCAGAGCCTGCGCAAGTGGCATGGGCTGGGCATCACGCACCTGACCATTTCCGTCAACGTCAGCCCGGTGCAACTGCACCAGTCCGATATCGTCAATACCGTGCGCGATGCGTTGAGTGCCAGCGGCGTGTCACCACACCACCTGGTGTTGGAATTGACCGAGACCGCGGTAATGGACAATGTGGATTCCGCTATTCGCCTGTTGAAGCAGATCAAAGCCATCGGCGTGCAGTTGGCAATCGACGATTTCGGTACTGGCTATTCGTCCCTGAGCTATCTGAAAAAAATGCCGATGGACGAAATCAAGATCGATCGTACGTTCGTGCAGGACATGCTGGAAGATCCGGACAACGGCACTATCGTCGATGCCATCATCCAGTTGGGCCACAGTTTGAATCTGTCTGTGATCGCCGAAGGCACCGAGACCCTGGACCAGATCCGCTACTTGCAGGAATGTGAGTGCGACATGGCGCAGGGCTATTACTATAGTCAGCCGCTCACCGAGGCCGACTTTGTCGCCCTGCTGCAGGAACAGCGTGGCCAGATCCGCAATGCCACCCAGCGCGCGGCGCAGTCGGCCCAAACCCTGCTGAACAAATAATTCCTGCCGGAACCGGCTGCAGCGTCATCGGATCGCCGCAACCGACCTACTCAACGCCAACGTCTTACAGATCGAACTCTGCTCGGAAGATCCGCCCGTCGGTCACGTGTTCCTGATGCTGGCTGCCGTCAATGTATGGCAGATACACGCCGTCATGCTTCAGCGTCAGGGTCAGCCAGGACACCACATAGCTCTTCATCAGGTTGTGGTAATTCCCCGGCTCGACGAAATCCGCGTGCCCCACGCCATTCAGAATGATCAGCATCGACTGCAAATCCGGCGGCATAGCGTTGTAGATCAGGTCCATCGCAACTGGCGGACCCAACACAGTGTCATTGATACCACCCAACACCAGGTTCGGCGCATTCACATGGGACAGCTCCACCGGCGCAGTAAATACCGGCGCCAGCCCCACCACCGACTGCACACGATCACCCAATTCGTTGGCCGCCAGCAGAGCGCCAGCGCCACCGTAGGAATAGCCCAGCAATCCGATATTCGCCGTATCGACCAGATTGAAAATGGGGCTATCACCATCTTCATTCTGCGCGAGGATCTGCGCATAACCGGACTTGTGGGCCAGCTCGAACACCGGATTGAACCCAAAGGGATTATTCGGCGTCATGGTGATGACGATGAAGCCATGCTCGGTGAGGTGATTCGACATCCAGTACATCTGTTCTTTCACGTTGGTGAAGCCACCCGTTACGGTTACAGCGGGGAACGGACCGTCGCCAGTCTCGCAGGGGTAGGAAATGCGCGCCGACCAATGGCCATCGGAGGGCAAATCCTTGGTGTAACGACACATGCTGTACGGCCCCTTGGCGGAGGGGCCTGTGACTACGACATCCTTGCAACCGGGCAGCGCCAGACTCATCGCCATTGCGCCCAGTATCAGGGGATTTATTTTCATTGTTTGCTCCCGTTTCTTGTTCTAGTTGTGGTTGTAACTGCAGGCAGCGCCACAGCCAAAGCTGCATCGCGTTGCAATCCCAACGTAGTGGAAACGGGCGGCAGATAATTGGATAAATTGAGCAAGTTGGCGGGCGGATAGAGTGAGGCGCAAGGGGGAAAGGTC
>DATLII010000195.1:0-7074 GCA_035539495.1 Dongiaceae bacterium | reverse complement strand
CTTCTGAAGCAGGCGGCCAAGGAATCGCGTTTTCATATGACCTGATGGCCGGCCATATGATGGCGCGCCACCTGCTTGCCAGTCCGTTCTTGGCGCAATGGCTGCAAAGCGATGAAGGACGTGCGCAGTTCCAATTCCGTGAGCCTGGATCGCATACCTTCGCCTTTGACGTGTTCCGGGCTCTGGTTGGCCTGTATCCGCAACGCCCTGGCAGACGCCAGCTTTGGCAAGACTTGTCGGACGAGAATCTCGTCTTGAACGCTCTGTTGTTGACAGTTCAATCAGACCCGAGACATATCGGGCGAGAAACGGTGGAACGGTTCGCGTGCGCAATACAGGAGTCGAAGGATTTTGCACAGATTGCCTTCAAAAGACTTTGGAGTACCAGGGCAGCGCGAGCGCATCCATTTGACATGGATTTCTTGCACGGTGTGCTCTTGACCATGCCTAATACACAGCGCGATCTTTTCTGGTCTGAGTGGATTCGCGAGAGGTCGGAGGAAGTTGAAGACGATTTCAAATTCCTGTCGACCAGATGGATGTCGGGCAGCCTAGACGAGCGTGAGATTCGGCGTGCGCGTTGGGTGATGTGGACACTGACATCGACGTCTAGACGCCTGCGGGACGTGGCCACCAAGACCCTGTACGAATTCGCCGCCAAGCGGCCTGGGGAGTTTTTCCGGCTGGCAGTGGAGGCAATTGCCGTTTCAGACCCATACGTCCCCGAGCGGATGTTCGCCGCGGCCTACGGTGCGGCGCTAACCACTTGGTCGGATATCAAGGCTGTGGAGATACGTGAGGCACTGCCTAGAGTCGCTCGTGAGATTTATCAAAAGATGTTTGCTCCTGGCGCAATGCATCCTACTTGGCATGCGCTATATCAGCAGTACTGCCAGGGAATCATCGCCATCGCAAGGATGGTTGATCTGGCTTGTTTGTCTGAGGACGAAGCAGCTCATCTCCTTCCACCGTTTAGCCATTTGCCCAGTCCCTTTGAAAACATGCCTCAGTTCGACCCGGCGGTGATCGAACGTGCGAAACGCGCGGCGATTCGAATGGACTTCGGCAACTACACGATCGGGACACTGATTCCAGGGCGAGCGAACTACGACGACAGCAACCTAGAGTACCAACGGGTGTTGCCAGCAATTGTTTCCCGAATGCTGGTGCTTGGATATGACCCCGAGCAGTTCGAAGCTGTTGACCGGCAAATGAACTCCGGCCCTCGTATTGGAGGTGACAAGCACAAGGTCGACAGATACGGGAAAAAGTACGGCTGGATCGCTTACTTCGAAATGTGGGGGGGGCGGTACGCGCAGGGCCTCCTTGCCGAGTGGCGCAGCGCTCGCCCCGCAGATGCGGATATCGACCCGACGTTTCCACTTGAGGCTGCGAGCATCAACCTGAACCTGCAACTCCCAGACTTGTTCAGCGATCAGCCTACGGGTGCTGGTGACTGGCTGTTGAGAGGTCCGCAACCAGACTACCGCGGCATCCTCGAGATCGCGGAGATTGATGGCCTAACGGGGCCGTGGGTCGTACTTGACGGATTCCTTGAACAAAACGCTCCCGCTGATGATCGACAGGTCTTTACCTTCCTCCGTGGTGTAGTCGTGGACATCGGAGAAGTCGACCGCTTGTGTACGTTGTTCAGTGCCCTCGAATACCCAGGCAATTACGCTATTCCGGAGGAGCCAAGCTATTACTGCACCTATGCGGGTGAAATGCCTTTCTCTTCTATTCCGGGAATACCTACAGCTGGTGAACAAGAGGGTGACAGCGACGAATACAAGGTGTCCGCTGATAGGTGGTCAAACGATGGCGTCACAGTTGACATCCCAGTGCAGAAATACAATTGGGAAAGCCACCATAGCGTGGTAAACCAGAGTGGCTGTGCAAGCTTACCCTCTAAACGCCTCTGTGAGGCTCTGAGTCTCAGGTACCGCGCCAACAAATGGGACTTGCATGATGCTTCAGGCGTGGCGTCCCTGTACCGTGAAGTCGGCGAGGATGGCTCGCAGATCAGTGGCTCTTTCAGTTATTTGCGTCGTGACCTTCTTGACAGTTACTTGGCGCAGTCCGGCAAGGCACTGGTTTGGCTCATGTGGGGAGAGCGTGGTTTCCATCACCGGTCAGCCGAGGTGCACGACCTGTACGAGTACTACGCGGACCACCAGCATATTCACAAGCGTACTCACGTATATCAGCCTGCTTCTAGCACTCAATCGTAGTGCCGAATCAGGGGAGGGGAGCCATTATTTGGACGCAGTAGAAGTTGATGTAGGGCATGGAACCAGAGGCGGATTCGGTATGGAGGCGCCGGTCGCCTGTCTGACCAGGTCGCGGAACGTTCAAATAAGTTGACCGGTGCCTCGAATGACAATAGCACTCAGTAAACAAGCAATCATGACCGGCTGCAGTCTTCACCGGACATTGGGATCAACTGAACGAACTTCCTCGTCTGGCCGATAAAAGCAGTAGGACGTTTTGATGACCAACTTCCGCTTCTCGCCCAAGATGGGCAATGATAGTAAGTTGGTGATTGTGTTCAGAGCGAAGAGGCTGGACCACGGTCGCGAAAAAGCTGATGCGGACGTAAGAAGAGGCGCTTGAAATAGGCACATTCGATCCACCAAAAAGCCGATGTCAGTAAATCTCTCCATCGGAGGTGGCAATTTAGGTCTGTGCGGCCACCTTGCGCGCCTGCACTTTAGGGCAACCGACTGCACATCCCTAGTGCATGACCCTAGAGTTGAGCACTAAGCCAGGTTACGCCAATTCGCTTGCCAATCCATTACTATCGATAGGATGCGGCGGACCGTTGTACCACAACTTCGCCAAAGCCCGCGTTGCGCAGCATCGCCTCGACAACGCGTTCAGGTGTTGGATTTTTGGGTCCAAGCATCACTTTTGCAATGGGCGTTTGGTCTTGATCTAGCGGAAGCGAACGATACGGGACGAGTTCAGCACCTCTCAATCTGAACGAAACGGATTTTGGTAAGGGATGGCTGACGACTGCCATCAATCGTACTTCTCTTTCCTCCACGAAAGCCGGCGGCTTGAGAAAGAACCACTGCGCCAGCCCTTCGCGCGCGTCCGCAACGAATTGGCTGAATACGGCTTTTGCGGCACGCAAGTAGTCATCGGATATTCCTTTGGGGTCTTGCAATGTTCGCAGGATTTGGTCAATGCCAGGATTAATATCACTAGTATTAGCGGCAAGTCTCAATGCCTGATATGCGTTCTCTACGACATCAATATGTTCAGCCTCAGAGTAAAGCACATTTCCGAGATGCAAAAAGTAGTCTCTTTCCGGGCTCGCTTCAGGAGACGTCAACCCTCGAATGTAGTCAGATCGAAACCCAATTGCGAATCCCGTGCCATCCTGCGCATAGCCGCGCCATTGGCTTAGCAGATCGCTAGCCGTTGACATGCAAATTGCCATGGCATCAACAACCTGCTCTATCTGACGCATAGCCCAGAGTATCCGATCTGTCTCCGATTGGCCCAACTTGTCGCGTTGAGCGCAGCGATTCATCGCATCAAGAACAAGCTTACCCTCAAGAGAATCATTCGATTGCGTCATCGCCGAAAGCCAAATCGACGCATTGCTAACGATGCCGTGAAAGCTTGCGGCTGAGCAGTAATGATATAGCGGTTCCATGTGTGAATTCTGCTGCATTGCGTGTTGTATCCCTGCGAGATCAAGTAAATTGGTTAACCGTACGTACCGCCCAATTCAATTAAACCATGTAGATGCGTGCAACATGTGTATTCGTGCCAAGACGTACTGGTCACCACGGTAGAGTTTCACTACAAGATACGAAGGCCGAAGGTAGCAAGCTGTACATGAAATCAAAATGGGGCGGGAGATTTTCCGCATACCCAAGGCACTGGACTTCTGCTTCTTGGCCGACAGATGAAATAGGATGCCAGGGTAGAGCGAATGGCCGCAATTCGCCCAAGGCGGCCAATAGCAAATAATTATTCAACATGCGAGTTTCTTGGCGACGCGGATTTCTGCCATTTTCGTCGCTAGGAAGCTGAAAGCGGTACGCTGGCATCCCGCGCGCCCGATAGCTGACACCTGTGTCAGATTGTGCCCGTTGCTTTCAAGTGCTTAATCTCCTCATCGGAATAACCCAGCCGCTGCAAGATTGGCAGATTGTGTTCACCCAGGGTTGGTCCCAGCCATTCGGTACTGCCCGGCGTCCCGGATAACTTCGGCATGATGCCCGGCACTTTGAACGCCTTTCCATTTGGCAGCAGCGCCGTTTGAATCATGTCGCGGGCCAGGAACTGCGGGTCCTTGAACATGTCTTCCACAGAATAGATGCGACTGCCCGGCACCTCGGCCTTGGTCAGCAACGCCAACACAGCATCCAGCGAATTGCATGCTACCCATGCATCGATAACCGCATACAGTTCATCACGGCGTTGGTCGCGCCCCGCGTTGTCCGCCAGCGCAGCATCATTTGCCACGTCAGCGCGGCCGATCGCCAGCATGAAACGCTTGAAAATCGCATCACCGTTGGCACCAATCTGCACATGCTTCCCATCGGCAGTGGTATGAATCGAGGAGGGTGTAATCCCCGGCATGATATTGCCAGTGCGTTCACGAATGAACCCGAATACATCGAATTCCGGCACCATACTTTCCATCATGGCAAATACCGCTTCATACAGGGCCACATCCACCACCTGCCCTTTGCCACCCTGTATTTCCCGATGCCGCAACGCCATCAGGCCACCGATCACACCCCACAGCGCCGCGATGGAATCCCCGATGGAAATACCCGTGCGCACAGGAGGCCGGTCGTCAAATCCCGTGATATAACGCAACCCACCCATCGATTCCCCCACCGCGCCAAATCCAGGCTGATCTTTATAAGGGCCGGTCTGGCCAAATCCAGATAGACGCACCATCACCAGCCGCGGATTGATGTCCGACAACACATCCCAACCCAAACCCAGTTTTTCCAGCACACCAGGGCGAAAGTTTTCGATCAGTACATCAGCTTCTGCGATCAATCGCTTGAGAATCTCCTTGGCGGCATCACTTTTCAAATTAAGGGTCAGGGATTGCTTATTGCGCGACTGTACATACCACCACAACGAAGTGCCTTCGTACAATTTCCGCCATTTCCGCAGCGGATCACCGCCATCAGGGGACTCGACCTTGATTACGTCGGCACCAAATTCCGCCATGATGCGGCTGGCAAATGGCCCCGCGATCAAAGTTCCCAGTTCCACAACCTTGATCCCGGCGAGTGGCTTTTGCGCTGACATGCGAAGATTTCCTGTTCCAATGCAGATCGGGGGATTGTAGCGAAAACGGTAGGCGGCACTCTATGTCCTGCACAATATCGTTCCAGCTTTTCAGGCAATTGCCTTGATTTCGTCTTCGAGTTCGAGGATACGATCCAGGTTGACCACGTCGAGCCGGATGTTGCTGGTAAAAGCCGAGAAGGCGATCAGCGCCGCCAGCCGTCGCAGATCCGCTGCCCAGTCCGGCAAAAAGCGCGGCTCCTGCAACCAGCCACTGGCAAACAGCGGTGCCAGGCGCAACGAATCCGCCAGTGTCAGTCGACCGGCAAACAGATAACGAATCAATTCGGGACGGTTATCACGAATCGCAATCCGCATATAGGTATGCACTTCCAGCAACCCGGTCAGATAGACGGCATCCTTGGTGAACACCACACCGCCCTCAACGGCGCCACCACGGAATATCCGTTGGGTTGAACGCACCGATTCTTCTTCTGATTGACCGGCTTCAAGGAAGAACTTGAACACGTCGATAAAGTCCGCACCATCCAGTGCCATTTGCACAGCCAGCACCCGGAGCGCGACACGACGCAGGCGCGTAATGTCCATGGCATTGGTGACCAGTTCCGCCATTACGGCAAGACCTTCCTGGGTTCTCGTGGTGCGTGGTGCGCCTAACGACAGCGAACGAAGATTGGACTGCTGTTTTCCGTTCAGCATGGTGCCGGTATGGATATGGGCCTCGTGATACAGCAGCTGCTCCTTGTCCAGCGATGAGAACTCGGCCGATGCCCGTACCCGGATTCGGGTGGCCCCGGCGATAGCCTTGGCTGACAGTTCCGGATCCAGTTTGATGGTGACCGTTCCCGGTGAGAAAAACCCGTCGACGGAAGTCTGCATCCAGTCGGCAAAGTCCTCAGCCGAGATATTGTTTTCAGTCGCAGGGATAAAACCGGAACCCAGCAATTCGTCTGTCGTTTGCAGGAAAAAGCGGGCGGCGTCCACGGCGGTCATATTTTGCATCCGGTAGACGTGATCAGGTCGGCCGTACACCATTCCGGAATACCGTGTAAACGCGGGTGTGCCGATCGCGCCCAGCATGCGCGCCGCATCGGCGTAGCTGTGCGCGGTTTCAAACAGGAATTTTTCAACGGGGTCATGTGTATCGCATTGATCTGCAACAGACTCCAGTGCAGCGATGTTGGTGGACAGATCCAGCGGCGGGAGATCCACCCTGGGCAGCGTCGGATTGCCCGCCCGCCAATCTCGCAGAAAATGTTCCTCACTATCTGCAGGCCAAGTCAAAACTTTCAATACCCTGACGCCGGCTGCAGCGCTAGTCAATGCTTCATCGAGCCTGGCTATTTTTCCCTGATCCATTTTCATCTCTCCATAGAAGCCGGAACATCGCGGTGTTCAAGCGTAGGCTCACCACCATGCTACGATTGATGCTTACAGATAAGCATAGGTCGAAGCTGAGAAAGATCTTGCTGGAAGAAGGCATTTATGACAAGCCTGCTTTGTGCCCAATGCAGCCGTGTGCAAAAACTTGTTTTTAGTCGCAAAAAGGCCGCGAAATATAGCGGCCCAGTCGCTCGCGTAATTTTTTTTGGTGGCCGCCAGCCATGACGCTGACATGGAGGGAAAAGCCCGTCTAATTGGCCACCAGCAGTACGCTAAAGCCACCGGGCAATGAAGCATCAAGCCGTCCAGCTAAAAGCGCTATCCGCTACAAACCAATCAGTTCCCTGATTCCTGGCCTGTAGCCCCGGCGATTTTCCAGCCCCACTGCCATCGGTTCAGAAC
>DATLII010000194.1:0-8062 GCA_035539495.1 Dongiaceae bacterium | reverse complement strand
GTTGTACACACCCGGCTTGTTCTTGCGGAACGCCTGCGCGATAGCGTGGCCCATATCGTCCACGTGAATAAATTGCATCATGGGCGAAAAGCCCATCAGCACCGGTGAGAATTTGCTCGACAGCAGCAGGCTCATGGAATTCAACACGCCCGGGCCCGCGATATTGCACGGCCGCAGAATCGTGATGTTCAGCTCCGGGTACTTCCACAAATAGATATTGGCCAGGTTTTCCAGCTCCACCGAATCCACCAGATCCATGGTGAGTTCCGATGCTTTCAGCGGCGCTTCTTCCGTCAGTAACGCCGGATTGTAGGGGCTGGCGCCGTAGACAAAATAGGTCGACAGCACCACCACCTTATGCACGCCATACTTATGGGCCAGATCCAGCAAACGCTGCGTGCCCAGCACGTTATGGTTGTAACGGTTGCGGTGCGTGGATTCGTACAAACCCATCCGCCCCAGGTGAATCACACCTTCAATTTTATGTTTGCGGAAAATATCCTCGAAACCGCGCTTGTTGTATTCCACGCGATAACTGGAGGTGCCTTCTTCCAACGGAACACGACGACGAAAATCCACCAGCACGACATGATAATCGCGCTTCAACTGCTGAATCACCTGCTGGGCCAAGGCGCCGCCAGCACCGGTGATCAGGATTTCCGGTTTCTGCTTGTGAATCATTTGAACCACCCTGCCCGCTCTTTCAGCCCACACGCGATCAGTTTGTTGATCTCACTTTTCACTTGTTCCACTTTGATGGCAACGTCATCCTCAGTGGTGACGGGGCCATCAAACAGCATCGGTTTGCCGAAATACAGCCGCACTTTCGCTGGCAGTGGAACAGGGATCGTCACTGGTAGATAGGGCATGCCGAACATGCGCCCCAACGTATTCAGATGGAAAAACGTCGGCATGGTTTCCTCGCATCCCACCACCGCGACCGGCAGAATCGGCGTGCGTTCGCAAATGGCCAGGTGCATGAACCCCAGCCCAAACCGTTGCAGCTGATAACGCTTGTCCCAGGCCTTGCCAGAACCGCGCACGCCTTCCGGGAACACGATGATGGCTTCTTCACTGCGCAGCATCTTGGCGCAGTTTTCCGGATCACCCACCACGCCACCGATCTCGTTCATGACGTTGCCGATGTAGGGCAAGGTAGGAAACCAGCGTTCGATCATCACGCGCAGCGAACGGGGTCCGTGAGGATTGGTGGCCATGGCGTAGCCCACCAACGTGCCGTCGATCGGCAGCTGTCCGCTATGATTGGCAATCACCAGCAGACGACCTTGCGTGGGCACGTTTTCCAGCCCCACGGTCTCGACGCGAAAGTATTTTTCATAGAAGGGTTTCAGCGCAGCCGCCGCAATTTTTGCGGTGTCGCTGTTGTAACCCCAGGGATCGTAACCGAAAGAACCGACCGGCTTAGGGATCCGATCGATAAGCGCATTTGTTTCAGCCGAAACGAAATGGCGTTTCAGAAAGCTTCTGACACTCATGTTGACGCGACCTCATTAATTCCCTTAAACGCGCGACCAACTGGCTCCCACAGCCGATAGGTCGCATTTCCCAAGCCACAAGCCATCATAAATTCAAAATAAAATCCCACGGTTGTGACCATGCAATGACAATGCCCTTTTGACGGAATTGCCATGACCTGACACAACGGAATTGAAAAATGCGGGAGAATTTCTTGTTGTCTGTGAGCCAACGGTGTTCATCCCGAACACAACAGCCTGGCGAGCGCACCCCTATGAGGCGCGCATTATAACGAAAGAATTTGCCAAGCACAGTAACGGAGCGGAGTAATTCGTCTTAACGGTTCACGCTGATTCATAACCCAATGATCAGGTGCAACTACAGTTCATGGCGGGATATGCCAGTCCATTTTCCGGTGCTGACTACCGAGTTTCAGACACACCCCCAGCTGCGCGGACGCAGGCCTAGGCCGCTTTGGCAGGGTTTTTAGCGCGTTTAATCAGCATTTTTGCCTCAAAATCGTACTGCCGACCCAACTAATCGCGATCGTTTTGGCCATTTACTCCATCAAGCGAACTGATCGACCATTCGGTCCTCTAAGCACATGCTACTTTTAATCGTAGCCAGATTAACCCGTCACTCGAGGTCGCTGTGGAAGACGAATCAAAGGACAACAAGCGCTTCAAAGCCACTACCCCCGGCAAGCGCTTTCTGAAGTTGGCCGGCATGTCCGCCAGCATCACCAAGAATCTGACCACCAACAAGCTCAAGGGCCTGTTTGCCGACGAGGCAACCAAGCAGAAAAACCAGGAGCAGTTGTACGCCGACATCGGCCAGCAGATCGCCCAGACCCTGGGTGAGATGAAAGGCGCCGTGATGAAGGTGGGCCAGATTGCGTCGCAGGTGAAGGACATGCTACCGAAGGAAGTCGCCAGCGCTCTGGAAGTGTTGCAGAAAGAGTCCCCGCCCATGCCCTTCGCCATGATCCGCCGGCAGTTGATCAAGGCCCTGGGTGACACACCGGAAAACCTGTTTGCCAAATTCGACGAGACGCCGTTTGCCGCCGCCTCTATCGGCCAGGTACATCGTGCGCTGACCAAAGAAGGCGTCGAGTGCGTGGTGAAGATCCAGTATCCCGGCGTGAAGGAATCCTGCGATTCCGATCTGAAACATCTGAAACGGCTGCTGAAACTGGCAGGACTGGTGAAGGTGAGTGCAGATGTGATGGACCAGACTTTTGCCGAAATCCGCACCATGCTGTACGAGGAGCTGGATTACAAACACGAGGCGGAAAACCTCAAGCTGTTCGGCGAATACTACCGTGATCATCCTTACGTTCGCATGCCAGAACTGATCGAAAACCTGTCGGCGGAAACCGTACTGACGCTGACACTGATCGAAGGCGACCGGCTGCAGGATGTGAAAGCACCGCGCTATTCGCAGGAGATGATCAACACGATTGGCTATCGCATTTTCGAAACCTTCGGCCGCCAGATTTATCAATTACGCGCCGTGCATTCCGATCCGCATCCGGGTAATTTCGCGTTCCGCCCGGACGGTACCATCATCATTTATGATTTTGGCGCGGTGAAGAAAATTCCCGAGGAAACCATCGCCAAGCTGCGCAGCCTGGTGGCGGATGCCGTGGCCGGCAACATCGATACCATCGACAAACATATGCTGGCGATCGGTGTGCGGCAGCCGAATGGTGAGGCGCCGTCGCCGGAGTTCTATCACGAGTGGATGGATATTGTGATGGGACCGTTCCAGAGTTACGACGCCTACGATTTTGCCCACACCAATCTGCACCGGCGCGCGATGGGCAAGGTGAAACGGGATGGGTTGAAATACATCGGCTCATTCCAACCGTCGCCGGAAACGTTGGCGGTGAACCGCGTGGTGACCGGGCACTATTGGACGATGGTGGATCTGGGCGTGAAGGCGTCGTTCCGGCCGCTGATCGACGAGATTGTGCTGCAGAAAACCGCCTAACACTGGCGTTTACAAACATCTGAATAACGTCGCAAGCGCAGCGTTGTTCAGATGTTCCTTCCCTACTTAACACTCAATCTATCGCTACCAATAACCCGCCCTTCATACCAGGTCATCGGACGCAGGCTGATCTGCATTTGCCCCGGCGTCAGGCCATGCTGCGGCAGCGCGTGTTGAATCGTCACTTCGCATTTACCGTCCACCACCGGGAAAATCTGCCGCTCTACCGCGGTGTATTGAATGTCGTTCACCGTTACCGACAGCATCATATCCACGTAAAACGCAGCGGGCAGGCCATCGCCACGGGCTTCTAAGCTGGCTTCCGCCACCAGCAAGGGAGTGAAGGTTTTTTCTTCCAGTTCATAACGGACTTGATGCAGCGCGAATTCCAGCGGCGGACCTGCTTCCAGGACTTGCAGCCGGCTTTCCATCTGCATCAGACGAGCCTGCAATTGTTCTTCGTCTTCACCACGGCAACCGGGCAAGCCCAGACACACAACCACCAGGCAACCCGCAGCCCACTTCGTGCTGCTCATAGACCCTACTAAAATGCACCTTCGTACTGCTTACAACCTACTTCACAATTTGGCGTAGAACGGACGACGCTTGAGAACCTTTTCCACGTAAAGCCGGGTCTCCTCGCTGGGCGCTTTATTCAACAGTCGCTCCAGCACCTGATCCGGCGTCAGGTTGTTGATCGTATCGATGGCATCCTGCAGCGACGGCTTGTCGGTAAAGGCCTTCGCCACGTTGGATGGACCGCCATTGTAGGCAGCGATGGTGTAGTAAAGACGGCTGTTGGGATCGCGGATGTCTTTCAAATAGTCGTAATACAGCACGCTCAGGTAAGCGGCGCCCACTTCAATGTTCTGGCGTGGATTGAGCAGATAAGGCGGCGTCAGCAGGCGCTCTTCCTGGAACAGTTTCAGGCTCGCTTCACGCCCCGCGGTGGACGGCACGATCTGCATCAAACCGAATGCCGGTGTGTGCGAGCGGGCCAGCGGATTGAAATGGCTCTCGGTGTGGATGATCGCCATGATGATGTCTTCCGACAGATTGAAACGCTGGGCGTTGCGGCTCACCACCGGCTTGTATTCCAGCACTTTACGACGGATGCGGTTGTCCGGCAGCGGAATCACATAGGTGAGTTTCTTGCCCGTATTCACCGGCACACTGGCAATACTGGCGGACAGCGCCTGGTAACGGATACTGGCGTTGCGCATCAACGCCGCCGCGCGGGTCCGCACATCGGTTTCGGTGGGGCGCAGACTGGTGAACAGTTCTTTCAGTACCAATTCGGCACCGGTCTCGGCGCTGTCATCGCGGCCGCCTCGGCTGGAGAATGCTTTGGTCACCGCCACTTGTACCGGATCCCGCTGCTGCGCTTTCTGCAGGCTGGTGCCCAGGGTGTCTTCCAGTTCGGTCTGTACTTTGCGGGCCATGGCGGCGAAATCGAGCCGACTGCCGTCATGGATGCCGTCGATACTGATTTCCACCTGGTTGCGTTCGAAATCCACCGCCTTCTTGGCGCTGTAGTCGGGGGAATAGGTGATCCAGCGGCTCTGGCTGCTGGTTTCGGGACTGGCCCAGTGTTCGCGGATACGCTGCTGTTCTGCCTGCAGAGCCTGTTGGTAGGCGAGCGCCAGTTGCTGCTTTTCCTGCTGGACCGGGCTCAGGGCAATGGACTTGCGATCTTTCAGCAACGGACTGTCGGGACGCTCCTCGCGTTCGATTACCCAGCCACCGGCGGCGTGCGTCATCGGACTCAACAGCAACAGGCCGCTCAACACCGCTCCCGCGATGCGCCGCCCCCGTCCTGCCCACATCCATCTGACTCCAGCCACAACAATCCTCTCAGCTGAATACTGTCTCTTGGCAAAAGCGCCCGTTGCAACCCGGCTACTGACACGTCTTTTCAGTGTAGACGCCCTATCCGCCCCGGCAGGCGGGAGATGCCGGCAATTTCACAAACCGGAATGAAAAATTGAGATGACGACTAATGTTGTTCACCCAGTATGGCAAACGGGTTCAGAGGCACCGGGGATGGCTTAGACCTTATCGGCCGTTTTTTGCTCAGGCTTATAACGATCTACAGAACATCAGGCTATAAGCAGTTAGCGAACGCTCACACCTTCGTTGGCTTTTTGTAATCTCCCACCCACTAACCCACCCCGGGAGGGGTCGCCGAATTGATTGCCCCTGGGAAATTTGAAATCATCCCGCCTTCGATCAACAAAAAGAATCGGCGACACGTCTGCGCAGACAGCGTGATCATCGACAACCGCATGGGTGGGGAATCATGCAACGACCTGGGAAGCATTTCACTTTTCTAAAATCCGCCGTTTATGGGCTACTACTGGGACTTGGCCTGACCGCTATCGCAGAACCCATCAACCAAACCCGCTACATGGAAGACGCCAGTTACCGCCTGGAGCGGCGCCAGAAGACCTGGCCCGACGGCGCGGCATACGACGGCGAATGGCTGGGCGATCAACCGCACGGCCAGGGCATGTACACCTATGTCGACGGTGGCCAGTACTGGGGCCGTTTCCGCCACGGCAAGCGTCAGGGCGACGGCATGATGAAATACACCAACGGTGACGAGTACGAAGGCGCCTGGTTTGACGATCAGCCCCAGGGTAAAGGCTCCCTGCGTTACGCCACCGGCGCGGTTTACGAAGGCGAATTCAAAGCCGGCGCTCAGGAAGGCCAGGGCCGCCAGACCTACGTGGACGGCACCTATTACGACGGCCAGTGGCACAACAACGTGCCTCACGGTTACGGCCGGCTTACCTTCGTCTCTGGCGGCGCCTATGAAGGCCAGTTCGACGCTGGGAAACCTCACGGCCGGGGTCAGTATTTCTACGCCAACGGCGACCTCTATGACGGCGAATGGAAAAACGGCCAGCCTCATGGCAGCGGCCGTATCGACTACGGCACCGGCGGCTATTACGAAGGCCAGTTCGTCAACGGCGACAAACAAGGCAAGGGCATCTGGTTATCCGCTCTGGGCCAGCGCTTCGAAGGCCCGTTCATCAACAACCAGGCGGACGGACAAGGCCGCTGCAGCGACGGCGATCAAATGGAATCCTGCACCTACCGGCGCGGACAGCGGGTGAATGACGCCCCGACCGTGGCAGCAAAACCTGCAGCGCCTGCAGCCAGCAGCTCCAGTGCAGCGGCTCCCCTTGCGGTTGCCATGAGCGCCACTGCGCTGGTTGCCAGCAGCACACCCACCGCAGCAGCGCCGAAAGTCAGCATGCCGGCGCCCGCGCAAGCAGCATCCGCGCAGGCCGTTACTTCGTCAAAGGCAGCCGCACCGAAAGCCACTGTTTCGGATGCAGTCACCTCAGAAGCAGCCACTGTTTCCCAAGCAGCAACGCCGCAACGCGGCAGCGCGACGCAGGCAACCGAAGCCACTTTGCTGACTGCGGCAACGATCACCACTGCTGCTCATGTCAAATCTCCGGCTTCAGGCCAAATTCGCTCGTCCATCCCAGCCAGCACCGCCGCTGCATTCACCAGCACACTGGAGCAGGAAAAACAGCAGCTGAAAAAAATGTCGGTGGATGATTTGAACCCGAATCGCAGCGACATCTATTTCACCAACAACTGGCAGGGACGCGATCTGATGGCGCTGCCGGAAAAAGCCTGGTGGAACAAGAAATCGTCGCTATTCAAAGATGAGCTGGAAATCGTGTCCCAGCATGGCGACGTGCGCATCCGCATGCGCGTGCTCGATTACAAAGGTCCGGGCAGCTACAGCCTGGACAGCGTCATCATCGATTCGCCAGGGCAGCATTTCGAGCAGTCCACCGGCAACGGCGGTACGCTGGTAGTAATGGATGATCAGAAAGGTTGGGTCAGCGGCTCGTTCCAGTTCGAAGTGGATGGGCGCAATGGTGAAACCCTGGCATTCAACGACGGCCTGTTTCGCGTCACCGACCAGAACAAGCTGCCGTCGATCATGAAATAAATCGGCTGGCGATGAACGCTCGCTTAGAAAGCAGAAATAAAAAGGGCGCAATCAATGCGCCCTTTTTGTTTGGCCGATCTTCCAGCTTACCAATGCACACCGCGCATGATGTAGGCGAAGGCCACCTGTTCCGGCGACACCACCGGCGCTGATTCATCCTTCCTGCCCTGAGCCGCAGCCGAGTCCGGGAACATACGGAAGCCGGTGTTGATGATGATCTCAGCAAACTTCGGCGTCAGCGCGTGCGCCACCTGGCCGAATATCCCGAGCTTGGTGGCAATGCGCTTACTGCGGTAGATCAGCGCCTCGCCCACCATATCCGCCGCTTCTTCCGGGCTGATGGTCGGCACATTTTCGTAGATTTTGGTGGGCGCGATCATCGGCGTGCGCACCAACGGCATATTGATGGTGGTGAAATGAACGTTGCGATCGGAATATTCCGACGCGGCGCAACGGGAAAATGCATCCAGTGCTGATTTCGACGCCACATACGCGCTGAAGCGAGCCGGATACGTCAGCGTGCCGATCGAGGAAATATTGATGACATGACCGCTACGGTTTTTTTCCATCACCGGCAGAAAATTCATCATCAGACGCAGCGAACCGAAATAGTTCAAC
>DATLII010000193.1:0-3275 GCA_035539495.1 Dongiaceae bacterium | reverse complement strand
AACAATCGGCAGCGATGTCATCCAGACGTGTTGCAGCCAAAGAGGCGATAAACACCGGGCTCTTCTCACGCTGACCGATATTCTGAATCGCTTCGGCTTGCCATTCGAACACCTTGCGGTCGGCGGCCCACTGACGCGCCTTGTTCTTGGACGATTGGCGCAGCGCCAATGCAATACGCGACGCGGTCTGGGTGATGTCTTCGCCCAGAACCAGCACGGCATCGTACTGCTCGATATCGCGCACGCACGGGGTTTTCACCGGGCCTTCGCGCAGAATTTTCACCGCGGTTTTCAGTAGCTGATTTTCCACGCCGCTTACGCCGCTGAAGAAATTGTTTTCACCTACCAGAGTGCGCAGCGCGAAGTTGCTTTCCAGGCTGGCGCGCGGCGAACCGACGCCGATCACACGCTTGCTGCTTTTCAATGCCGCCAGCGCTGCATCCAGCGCCTGATCCTGGCTGATATTGGCCCAGGCCGAACCGCTTTTCTGTTGCGGCTGACGCGGACGGTCGCTGCGATTCACGTAGCCATAACCGAAGCGGCCACGGTCGCAGAGGAAATAATGGTTCACGCTACCGTTGTAGCGGTTTTCAATGCGGCGCAGTTCGCCGTAACGTTCACCCGGGCTGATGTTGCAACCCACACTGCAGCCGTGGCACACGCTGGGGGAGAACTGCATGTCCCATTTACGGTTGTAGCGCGCAGAGTGGGTTTTGTCGGTGAATACACCGGTGGGGCAGACTTCCACCAGGTTGCCGGAGAATTCGCTTTCCAGCGGGCCGTCTTTTTCGCGGCCGAAATACACGTTGTCGTGCGCGCCGTACACGCCCAGATCTTCACCGCCCGCGTAATCCTTGTAGTACCGCACGCAGCGATAGCAGGCGATACAGCGGTTCATTTCATGATTAACGAACGGACCCAGATCTTGATTCTGGTGGGTGCGCTTGGTGAAGCGGTAGCGACGGGTGGCATGGCCAGTCATCACCGTCATGTCCTGTAGGTGACAGTGGCCGCCTTCCTCGCACACCGGGCAATCGTGCGGGTGATTGGTCATCAGCCATTCCACCACGCTTTCACGGAACTGCTTGGCTTCGTCGTCGGTGACGGAAATGATGGTGCCATCGGTGGACGGCGTCATGCACGACATCACCAGACGGCCGCGCTTGTCGTCGGCGTTGGCGTACTGTTTCACCGCGCACTGACGGCAGGCGCCAACGCTACCCAGCGCCGGGTGCCAGCAGAAATAGGGAATATCGATGCCGAGCGACAGACAGGCCTGCAGCAGGTTGTCCGAGCCGTCGACTTCTAGCTGTTTGCCGTCTACATGTATGGTGGCCATGCGTTACTTACCTGTCTGCGGGCCTGCCACGGGGGCAATGCCTTGTTCGAATGCGGGACGGAAAAACTTGATCGCGCTCTGCAATGGCTCAACCGCGCCAGGCGCGTGAGCACAGAAGGTTTTTCCAGGTGCCAGGTTGCGCGACATCTGCTGCAGGAATTCGATGTCGCCGGGCTCGCCTTTGCCAGTTTCGATGGCCTGCAGTACTTTCACGATCCAGGGCAGGCCGTCGCGACAGGGCGTGCACCAGCCGCAGGATTCGCGTGCGAAAAATTGCTCCAGATTGCGCACCACCGACACCATGTTCTGCTTGTTGTCGACCACCGCAATCAGGCCCGTGCCCATCCGGCTGCCGGCTTTCATGATGGTGTCGTAATCCATCGCCAGATCCAGATGTTCCGGCATCAAAAAGTCGGTGGACGCGCCACCCGGCAACCAGGCCATCAGTTCCAGGCCATCGCGCATGCCGCCACCGTGGGTGTACAGCAGCTCGCGGCAAGTGGTGCCGATGGGCAGTTCCCACAAACCGGTGGTTTTCGCTTTGCCGGAAATGCCATAGAGCTTGGTGCCGGAATCCGGCGATTTGCCTTGCGACAGACCTTTAAACCATTCCGGACCACGCAACAAAATAGCGGGAATGTTGTTCAGCGATTCCACGTTGTTGACGATGGTGGGCTTGCCCCACAAACCGGCGATCTGCGGGAACGGCGGCTTCGCACGCGGATTGGCGCGACGGCCTTCCAGCGAGTTGATCAGCGCAGTTTCCTCGCCGCAGATATAGCGGCCGGCGCCGGTGTGCACGTGCAGATCCATGCTCCAGCCGGTGCCCAAAATATTTTCGCCGACGTAGCCTTTAGCTTCGGCTTCATGAATTGCAGCGTTCAAACGATCCGCCGCCAGAATGTATTCACCGCGCAGGAAGATGTACGCGCGCGTTGCCTGAATCGCATAACCGGCCACGATCATGGCTTCCACCAGCTGATGGGGCAGGTTCTCCATCAGCATGCGGTCTTTAAAAGTGCCCGGCTCCATTTCGTCGGCGTTGCAGACCAGATATTTTGGTCCTGCATTCGGTCCCATCGGAATCAGCGACCACTTCACGCCGGTCGGGAAGCCAGCGCCGCCACGACCGCGTAGGTTGGAATCCTTCACCACTTTCTGTACGTCAGCCGGTTGCATCTGCACGGCTTTTTTCAGCGCGTCGTAGCCTTCCATGCTTTCGTAGGTGGCGATGTCCAGCACCGGCTTGCCAGCCTGACTGTAGCGCCAGGTAAGCGGATGCGTTTCCGGACCGATATTGGTGAGGCCGAGATTCACATTGGAGCTCATGCGTATTGCTCCAGCAGTTGGTCGAGGGACTCGACACTGATATTGAAATGGGTGTTGTCGTTCACCATCAGCACCGGGCCGCGATCGCAGGCGCCCAGGCAGCAGATCGGCAGCAGGGTGAAGCGGCCGTCTTTGGTAGTCTGGCCTGGCTTGATGCTCAGTTTCGTTTGCAACTGGCCGTAAATCTCGTCGGAGCCCATCAGGAAGCAACTGATGCTGTCGCACACGGCGATCACATGGCGGCCCACCGGCTGGCGATAAATGCGGTTATAGAAAGTCGCCACGCCTTCCACATCGGAGCCCGGAATATTGAGCAGTTTGCCGATCACGGAAATGGCTCCGTCGGGCACCCAGCCGTGACGACGCTGCACGATTTTCAGTGCATCGATGCTGGCCGCGCGCGAATCATCGTAATGCGCGATGGCGTGAAGGATTTCGTCGCGGTCTTCCGCCGCCATTTCGTAAGCCTGGCCGCGGTCGGTGACGATGAGTTTGCTGGGAGTGGGATTAACGGTCGACATCTGCCATCACAAAGTCAATGCTGCCTAGGTAAGCGATCAGGTCGGGCACCATGCTGCCGCGGATCACCGACGGAATCTGTTGCAAA
>DATLII010000192.1:0-5580 GCA_035539495.1 Dongiaceae bacterium | reverse complement strand
CGACAGCGAACTGTTCTGGGATATTAAAGCCACCCCGCTCACATCCATGGGGAATGACGATGCCTGAAACCTATTTCGAGGTGCGCTGGCCCGACGGCCACGAGGAAACCTGCTATTCCCCGTCCAGCGTCGTCGCGGATTTCTTCCAGCCGGAAACCGATTACACGCTGCCGGATTTTCTCGCCCGCAGTGAAAGCGCACTGACATTGGCCAGCGAGCGAGTGAAGCAAAAATTCGGTTACTACTGTTCCAGCGCTGCGGATCAACTGCAACGTATCAAAAACACTGCCGCACAATTTTCCGGTCAGAGCACTGTAACCGTACTGCGCATCCATTCCTAACGGAGATCGTCATGCAACACTCAACGCAACATTACCCGGTTTTTATCGTGGGCGGCGGCCAGGCGGGCCTGTCCGTCAGCTACTACTGCCAGCAAAACAACATCAGCCACCTGGTAGCGGAAAAGCACCGCGTAATGCAGGCCTGGAAGGAAAAGCGTTGGGATTCTTTTACGCTGGTCACGCCGAATTGGCAGTGTCTGCTGCCGGGCCATCCGTATCAGGGCAATGATCCGCACGGCTTTATGAAACGCGATGAAATCATTGAATACCTGAATGCCTTCGAGGACAAAGTGCAGGCGCCGGTGCTGGAGCAAACCGCCGTCACCCGCATCCAGCACGATGGCGAGATGTTCCGCATCGAAACATCCAACGGCAGTTTCAGTGCCGATCAAGTGGTGGTGGCATCGGGCAGTTACCAGACGCCGATCATTCCGCGCAGCGCCGAGCGCTTACCGAACCACATTCAACAGATGCATTCGGAGCAATACAAAAATCCGGGGCAGCTGGGTAACGGCGCTGTGCTGGTAGTGGGCTCCGGTCAATCCGGCGCACAAATCGCGGAAGACCTGCATTTGGCCGGCAAGAACGTGATTCTGGCAGTGGGTGATGCGCCGCGCTGTGCCCGCTTCTACCGCGGCCGTGACGTGGTGGCCTGGCTCACCGACATGAAGTATTACGACATGCCGGTGCACGAACATCCGCTGAAGGAAGGCGTGCGCGACAACACCAATCATTATGTGACGGGCCGCGACGGCGGTCGCGATATCGATCTGCGCAAATTCGCCCTGGAAGGCATGGCGTTATACGGCAAGCTGGTGGATTGTGATGGCGCTCATCTGCGCTTCGCCACCAATCTCGCTGCGGTGCTCGACAGCGCCGACAAAACCTATAACGGCATTAACGAACGCATCGATCAGTTCATCGCAGCAAAAGGCATCGACGCACCGCCCGCCAGCCGTTACACGCCGGTGTGGCAACCACCACAGGAACGGGAAACCCTGGCACTGGCCGACGCGAACATTACCGACATCATCTGGTGCATCGGCTTCACGCCGGATTATCACTGGTTGGACCTGCCAGTGTTCAATGGCCGCGGCTATCCCACTCACCAGCGCGGCATCACCACCTTTCCGGGTTTGTATTTTATCGGTCTGCCCTGGCTGTACACCTGGGGTTCGGGACGGTTTTCCGGGATCGATCAGGATGCGCGGTATGTGGTGGATGTCATCGCCAGGCAATTGGCACAGACCGGCACGACAACCATGCCACCCAAGGTCAAAATGAATCCCTGCATTGCGGCGGCGCTGAGTTGAAATAGTGAACGTTGAAGTAGTGAACCATTGAAGTAGAAAAAGCGTCGAGGAACGTTAATCGCTACCGGTAAGCGGCACAAACCGGACAGCGATGGTCTCCAACACCTGCTGCTGGCCAGTCGCATCCTTGGTTACCAATTGCAGCATTTCCCGCCCCGCGTCGTCGCGCACCGGAATCACCAAGCGGCCGCCAGGGGCCAACTGATCCAACAGGGATTGGGGCGGGTTGTCGGCGGTGGCGGCCACCAGGATCGCGTCGAACGGCGCCTCTTCCTGCCAACCGGCACGGCCATCACCCAGGCGCACATGCACATTGTCATAGCCCAGGCCGGTCAGCCGTTCCGCCGCGGTCTTTTGCAATTCAGGAATGATTTCCAGGGAGTAGACGTCTTTGGCCAGCAGCGACAGCACCGCGCTCTGATAGCCGCAGCCAGTGCCGATCTCCAGTACTTTGTCGGTGGGCTTCAACTGCAGCAGCTCCGTCATCAGCGCCACAATGAACGGTTGCGAAATGGTTTGGCCCTGACCGATGGGCAGCGGGGAATTGGAGTAAGCGGATTCCTGAAATGCTTTCTGCACGAACAGGTGACGGGGTACTTCCTGCAGTGCTTTCATGACTGCATCCGACGGCTGGGCAACGCCCGTCACATTCGCCGCTTGACGAAAATCACTGCGGATCAGGCTGGGTAAACGTTCCCGCTGCGCATCCATGGTTCGGCTCATAACGCCTCGCTTCTGCCTTGAGACATGCCTTGAGAGATATCCTCAAGTCTAGCAGGCCGGACAGTTTCCGTTCAGCGAAGAGCCCTTCCGGCCTCAGTTCAAATTCTTCTTGGACAGCCCGATTACCTTACCTGCCAGGAATTTCACCTTGATATAGGCATCCGCATCCCCCCACTGGCACTGACGGAAGCCCAACGTTTCGTCGCACTGATCGGCACTGCCCAGCACGGTCTCGACGTCGGCGCTGGTCATGCCCGGCTCCAGCTTGGCGTAATTGGCCTCGGTGAGTTTGCTACAGCCAGCCAGCGCCAACAGGCACCCCAGCAGAAGGATGTTCCGCATAAATTACTCCAAAAGACACCAATGAATGAATCAGGCCGGACTCTTCACCCTGAAAAACGGGCCTGCAGGGCGGCGGCCATTTTGTCGTGGATGCCGCCGAAACCGCCGTTGCTCATGATCACAATGTGGTCACCGGAGCGGGCATTCGCCACCACGCCGGCCACGATCTCATCCAGGCTGGCCTGCACCGACGCCGGCACCGTGCTCGCGGCGACCACCGCGTCCAATCCCCAGCTCAACCCCGGCGGTTGATACCAGATTACCTGATCGGCGATGGCGGCGGCGGGCGCCAGTTCACTCTTGTGCACACCCAAGCGCATGGTGTTGGAACGGGGCTCGATCACCGCGACAATGCGACCACTGCCCCCTACCCGCTTGCGCAAGCCTTCCAGCGTGGTGCGAATGGCGGTGGGATGGTGGGCGAAGTCGTCGTACACCGTGATGCCGCCGGCCTGCGCGATCACTTCCATGCGCCGCTTCACGCCGCCAAAACGGCTCAGGGCCTCGATCGCCAGTTGCGGTTTCACGCCAGCATGACGCGCCGCCGCGATGGCCGCCAAACCGTTGTACACGCTGTGCTGGCCAGTCATGTCCCAACGCACGGTGCCAAAGGTTTCACCCTGCAATGCCACTTCAAACACCGAGCCATCGGCTTCCAGCAGCCGCGCTTGCCAGCCGCGCTCGCCGATCACTTCCACCGGCGTCCAGCAGCCCATCGCAATCACTTCGGCCAGGTGCACGTCGTTCTGCGGGTGGATAATCAGGCCGTTGCGCGGCACGGTGCGCACCACATGGTGGAACTGCTTCTGGATCGCTTTCACGTCTTCAAAAATGTCGGCGTGGTCGAACTCCAGGTTGTTGAGGATCAGCGTGCGGGCCTGGTAATGGACGAACTTGGAACGCTTGTCGAAGAAGGCGGAATCGTATTCGTCCGCCTCCACTACGAAGAAGGGGGATTTGCCCAGGCGGGCGGACACATCGAAATTCTTCGGCACACCGCCGATCAGATAGCCCGGCTCCAGGCCGGCCTGGTCCAGAATCCAGGTCACCATGGTGGTGGTGGTGGTTTTGCCGTGGGTGCCGGCCACACCGATCACCCAGCGTCCCTGCAACACATGGTCGTGCAGCCACTGCGGGCCGGACGTGTAAGGCAAGCCGCGATCCAGCATATATTCCACCGCCGGATTGCCACGGGACATGGCGTTGCCGACGATCACCAAATCGGGCGCCGGGTCCAGCTGCGCCGGATCATAGCCTTCCACCAGCTTGATGCCCTGCTGCTCCAGCTGGGTGCTCATGGGCGGATATACGTTGGCATCGGAACCGCTGACTTGATGACCCAGGGCCTTGGCCAGCACGGCCAGGCTGCCCATGAAGGTGCCACAGATGCCGAGAAAATGCAGATGCATGCGCACTCCTTGAAGTGGGGGAGTTGAATAGCCGAAACCGCCTCAGGGGGGCGGCGGCAGGAACAATAACGTACTGAGCATGAACAGCCCGAACGACAGCGCCAGCGACAACAGATTGCCCTGCAGGCGACCAATGTTCAGGGCCTGGCTGTAGATGGCGCCCTTTACCAGCATATCCCAGATATACACCACCAGCAGCACCGTCTGCGCTAGCAGGCCCACGCTGGAACCTTCCGGCGCGGTCAGCAACAACCAGTACAGCGCCACTTGCGGCAAGCCGAAAATCAGATCGGTACCCAGGGCGGCGGTCATGGTCTGCACATAGCGGGCGCCCTGGTTCATGAACCGCAACAGGCCGTACAAAATCGCCATCCAGGCGCTGACACTGAACAACATTGAGATGACCTGCTGGGCAGGCGGCACGGCCTTGGTCGGATCGTCATAGGCCGACAGCAGGGGAATGCTCGACAACCCCAGCGTCAGCACCAACACCAGCATCAATCCCAGCAGAGCCGGCGCGTAGGGTACATCCGCAGGGCCACTGCGAAAGCGGCAGATCTGCCAGAACAGGGCGAACAGTGGCTTCAAGCGGAGTGCTCCTTGACTTCAAAACGCCGGCCATTGTGCCAAATCCCCGTCGCCGGTACCAACCGCCCGCATGAAATAGGCCGTCGTTTCCGCTATCATGCCGCCTGATTCCAGGGCCCCCGGCCCACAGCCGTGGCTGCGTTCTGCACCCGGTTCGTCAGTCTGATAACGCCTATCAAGAGATGTCCGCATGACCAAACGTAACGCATTCTACGCACAGTCCGGTGGCGTGACCGCCGTGATCAATGCCAGCGCCTGCGGCGTCATCGAAACCGCCCGCCAATATCCGGATCGCATCGGCAAGCTGTACGCCGGCAACAACGGCATCATCGGCGCCCTGTACGAAGACATGATCGACACCAGCCAGGAATCCGCCAGCGCCATTGCCGCACTGAAACACACGCCAGGTGGCGCCTTCGGTTCCTGCCGTCACAAACTGAAGTCTTTCGAGCAAAGCAAACGCGAGTACGAACGCCTGGTGGAAGTCTTCAAAGCCCACGACATCGGCTACTTCTTCTATAACGGCGGCGGCGATTCCCAGGACACCGCCCACAAGGTGTCGCAGATCAGCGAAAACATGGGCTACCCCATCACCTGCATCGGCATACCCAAAACCGTCGACAACGACCTACCCCTCACCGACAACTGCCCCGGCTTCGGCTCGGTGGCGAAATACATCGCCGTGTCAGTGCGCGAAGCGGCGTTGGACGTCGCGTCCATGTGCGCTACCTCCACCAAAATTTTCATCATGGAAGTGATGGGCCGCCATGCCGGCTGGATCGCCGCTGCCGGTGCGCTGGCGCGGGAGGAAGCGGGCGACCCACCACATATCATCGTATTCCCGGAAATCAAATTCGATCGCGC
>DATLII010000191.1:0-4244 GCA_035539495.1 Dongiaceae bacterium | reverse complement strand
GGCAAGGCCGCCGCACTGCGCCTCGCCGCTGAAGGTGCAAAAGTCCTGCTCGGTGACATCAACGAAGCCGGCAACCAGGCCACTGCCGCCGAAATCGACGCAGCGGGTGGAGTGGCCAAAGCTGTCACCTTCAACGCCATGGACGAAGCCTCCTGCAAAGCACTCGTGCTAGCCGCCGTCGACACCTTCGGCCAGCTCGACGTCGTTGCCAACGTTGCAGGCATCGCCGGCTTCTACCACCTGCATGAACTCACCACCGACGTCTTCAACCGCTTCCTGTCGGTCAACCTCACCAGCACCTTCATCATCTGCCGCGAAGCCATGCCCCACCTGAAAAAAACCAAGGGCAACATCGTCAACTTCGCCTCGATCAACTCCAAAACCATGACCGCCTACCAGACCGCCTACTGCGCGTCGAAAGCGGCCGTGTCCGCTATCAACAAATGTCTGGCGCAGGAATTCGAAGCTGACGGCATCCGCGCCAACGTCATCTGCCCCGGCGGTATCGAAACCCCGCTGGTCGCGACCGTGCGTTTCCCCGACAACATCAACCGTCGCTTGCTGGCCAATTTGATGCCATTGGGACGTCGCGGTAAATCGGAAGAAGTCGCAGCACTAGTCGCATTTTTGGCATCGGACGAAGCCAGCTACATCAGCGGCGAAGACATCATCATCGACGGTGGCGCACGCTCATCGCTCTGACCGATTGATATAAATAGCGCAGTCCAAAAGACAAAAAGGGCCGGGTGAATCACACCGGCCCTTTTTCATTACAACAGATACTAATCAAACAAAATCAGCCCGGCGCACCGCCCGCCTGCAACAATCGCACCGCACTACCTTCATTCTGGCTCACCAGGCAGGACGTTATCTTGAACACCGTCTCCACCATCACCCAGCGGCCGTCTTCTTTGGCGAACCGATCCCGATAATGCCCTGCCAGTTGCGTCATCACGCCGGTCTCAGTATTAATCTGATAAAAAAACAAATCCCAGATCGCACTGGCTTGCTCCGGCGAATCCCATTGAATCTGCGCGTTCTGCCCATGATGCATATCGACAATAGTGGGATGACAAGCCATTGCCTGATACACAGCCAGAAAATCTTCGCGTGCCGAAAACTGCCCGATCGCGCCGTAGTCGATATGAGCCTTGCCCGCGCTAAAACAGGTGCGAATCGCATCCACATCCTTGGCGTCACAGGCGTGAAAATAACGCGCCTTCAATTGGCGGATCGCTTCGATGTCCTCCAGCCGCTGCAAACGCAGTTCTGCTGACAGGTTTTGCGAAGCCATGATTCAGGCGCTCCAGTACGCTTTCATCGACACCACTTTGCCATTCTTGTCGAACTCGAACACATCGATGATATCCAGCGTGCGCGGACCGATCTGTGCCGTGAACGGAAACGCGCACGCATTGCCCGCACACTTCACTGAACCGTTCGCTTTCAATTTCACGCCCAAGCCCTTGAAGCTTCCATAAAATGCCAGGATGGCGTCGATGCCTTCCTTCGCTGGCGTGCCTACCGGATCTTCCACGGTAGCGTTGTCGGCATAGATTTCCCGGATCAGGTCCAGGTTGTCGGTGCTGACAGCAAGCAAATATTTTTCAACGACTTGGATCTTCTGTGCTGCGTCCATATTGATGTGCCTCAAGGTTATTATGAGATATATTTGCATTATAGTTGCATAATAGCAATAGCCTTGCTAGCGTATGCCCATTCCCGCCATTTCACCACGCACAGTGGCGTGGCGTTTCATAAGAAAAACAATCAAGCAGAATTACAGCCGAGCAGAACTGGAGAGAGGGCGCCGACATGAGCAAGTACGCCAAAATCGAGGCCGCGCAAATCGAAGAACGCTATGCGCGTGGCTGGCATTGCCTGGGCAAGATCGAAGACTTCACCCGCCAACCCAAACCGCTGAAATATTTCGGCACCAACCTGGTGGCCTTTCGCGCTGAAGATGAACAGCTGATTATTCTCGACGGCTATTGCCCACACATGGGCGCCGATCTGTCGCAAGCTTATGTAGAAGGCAATTCCATCCGCTGCGCCATGCATGCTTGGCGTTGGGGCGCCGACGGCGTTTGCGATGACATTCCCTACGCGAAAAAAATTCCCGCCAAAGCCTGCATCAAATCCTGGCCCACGCTAGAGCGCAATGGTCTGGCATTCGTGTACCACGATCCGGAAGATAACGCGCCGATTCCCGAGCAAATGCCGCCAGTAATCGACGAGTACGGTAACGGTGAATGGTCGGACTGGGAAGTGGTGCTGATCCCAATCCACACCAACTGTCGCGAGCTGGTGGACAACATGGCGGACAAGGCCCACTTCGGCCCGGTACACGCATCCGCCGCACTGAAATTCCGCAACGTTTTCCACAAGCATGTTGCCGTGCAGGAAATGGAAGGCAAAAGCCCGCGTCTGGCCGGCGATTCCATCCTGAAAACCGTCGCCACTTATTATGGCCCCGCGTACATGATCACCGATATGACAGGTGAAATGAACGGCGTGCCGGTGGCCTCGAAATTGTTGGTGAGCCACGTGCCAACGTCCACCGAAAGTTTCGATTTGCGTTTCGGTGTGATGGTGAAACTGTTCCCGGGCATGAGCAAGGAAGACAGTGAAGCCATGGTGAAAGGCTACGTGGGGTTGACTCAGCAATCCTTCTTTGAAGACGTGCAGTTCTGGCACACCAAAGTGCGCGTAGACAATCCGGTGCTGTGCGATGGCGACGGCCCGATTCACCGTCTGCGTCAGTGGTACAACCAGTTTTACGTGAATGCCGCTGAAGTGCCGTCGGTGTGGAATGAAGAGAAGGTGTACGAAGTGGAAGCCTTCAATCCGATCCCGCCGCAAAAAATGGCCGCACCCCCTGTGCAACCCGCTCCGGCACCGGAAGCAGTGGAGGCCTGAGTTTAATGGCGCAGACTGCTGTTTTACTGCCACGTCTTACTGCCTGGGCCATGCTGGTGCTGGGCGTGAGTCTGTTTACGTCGTATCTGGTGTATCTGCCGCAACCTAAGTGGTTTGAAATGGGCGCGGCGATCGGTGCTGGCACTGGTATGATTTTCTACAGCCTGGCCACCGCGGGCGCCGCGTTTATCGCCTGGGGCATCATGCTGGCGCGCATCGATGGCAATGGTCTCACTCGCCGTCAGGTGCTACGTGCATCTGCCATCGGTATCGGATTGATGGGTTTCATGCGCCTGGGCACCGCAATTTTTCAACCGCAGCCGTTCGATCATTTGATCGCACTGCCGGCGGGGGAATTCGTGGTGTTCACGCTGCTGGCCATCAAGTTGTATCGCGCGGCTTGAGGAACCGAACACCATGACCGGCAATACCGTTTTCGACGTCCTGCTGATCGCGATTTTCGCCAGCGCCATTTTTACCGTGCTGACCTTGTTGTTTGTCGACGCGCCCTACGGTCGTCACCAGCGTTCCGGTTGGGGGCCGAAGATCAACACACGCCTGGGTTGGATCGTGATGGAATCGCCGGCGTCGCTGGCGTTCTTCTACTTTTATTTTACGGGCGCTCATCCCCAGGAATTGGCCTGCATCGCGTTGCTGATCATGTGGCAGCTGCATTATGTGCATCGGTCATTCATCTATCCGTTTCAGATCCGCGTCAAACCCGGCGACAGCACACCATTGCTGGTGATCTTGATGGGATCGGTGTATTGCGGCATCAATGGTTATCTGAACGGTTCGTACGTTTCCACCTACGCCGACCATTTGAATGAAGATTGGCTGACAGATCCGCGCTTTGTGGGTGGCATCGCGCTGTACGCTTTCGGTTATTACCTCAATAAACGTTCCGACAGCATTTTGCGTGGGCTGCGTAAAGGCTCCACCACCGGCTACCAGATTCCACGCGGGTTTATGTTCCGCTTTGTGTCGATGCCGAATTATCTGGGGGAAATTCTGACCTGGAGTGGATTCGCGCTGGCGTCCTGGTCGTTGGCGGGCTTGTCGTTCGTGGTGTTCACTATGGCGAATCTGGTGCCACGGGCGTTGGCGAATCATCGCTGGTACCGCGAACAATTTGCAGATTATCCCCGCGAGCGTCGGGCCATCTTTCCGTTCGTGTTGTAAGCGCGGGCGAAAACGTTTTCCAAAGCCGAGCCGGTAATTTCCGGCTCACTTCAGCGGACAGTCTCTGCCAATGGACTGTCCGCTTTTTTTTGCTCTTTTATCGGATCAATCCCAATTCCCGCCCGCGCGCCACCGCCTGCGTG
>DATLII010000190.1:0-18352 GCA_035539495.1 Dongiaceae bacterium | reverse complement strand
ATACAGAATCGGTGTGCCCGCACAGGCCGCTTCCAGAAAAGTGCCATAGCCCGGCTTGGTCAGCACCAGATCGCAACTGGTCACCAAGTCCAAATGGGAAATGCCGGAATCCGCAACGTTACGAATGTCCGGCCGCACCGGCGCGGGCGGACCCGCATTCAGATAGAAGAGATCGTCGCGACGGGGCCAGCGCTCGTAAGGCATCGGATATGGCATACCACCCATGGTGACTAACACATGTCGCATCGTCGGCGCATGGCCAAAATGGGCATGCAAATCATGCTTACGCCCCACCCGGCACACGGGTCCCACATCTTCCAGCGGCTGCAGACCTGGCATCGCCATGTAGGGTGGCAACCGGAAAAAAACATCACCCTGATTGTAGTCATTACACAGCGCCTGATAGATCGCCGCCGCATCAGGCCGTGCATGGCAATAGGCATAGAAGGTGTCGGCCCAGTTCAGCGAGCAGAAATGGAAACAGGGCAGATTCAATTCCGCCGCCGCCCGTGAAACCCAATAACTGGTGTTGGATAACACTAGGTCTGGCCGATGCAACTCCAGCTGCTGCCGTACTGCTGCTACATCCTGGTCCCGAGTCTGGTACGCCCGTTGGTACTGATGCCAGGTTGCATCCGCATCCGCGCGCACGGCGTTGACCATGGGAATGCCCAGATCGGTAGCCTGCTGCACATGGATGAAATCCGGCTCGACCCAGCGCGCCAATTGCTCCCGCCCTGCGCTGCACTGAATCACCCACTGCCAATCAGGATGGCGCGAAAACAGCGCATTGATAAGGGGCGCAGCCTGCGCCAGATGACCAAAACCGTGAAACGAAATCGCAATAAAAATTTTCATGCACCACTACGCCTGACCCGTCACATCGAATAACGCCACAGCAGAAAGGTCCATTATAGAACCTATCAACCATAGATTGGTTTCCCGGTTCGCGGCCAATATGGATACACTGGGCCGCTCTCGAAAGGATATCGCGCACTCACAATCGATTACAGGGAAGGTGATAGTGTGAAAAGAAACTACATAGGACTGGCCACCACATTTCACGACAGCGCCCTCGCCATCGTCAACGCGAAAGGGGACGTGGTTTTCGCTGAAGCAACAGAACGCTACCTGCAGAACAAATCCTCCATCAACATTGTGCCCGACCTGCTGACCCGCGCGCAGGACTTGGTTACCACCTACTGCGACCCCGATGCGCAACTGGTTTTTGCCCACACCTGGAGCGATCAATTCAAGCATCAATATCAATCCTCCCATCAGGCCATTGTGCAAAAGGGCGATGACGTGAGGAAGCAAATAGGCGAGCTGCCTTTCTACCTGCACCGCCAATTTGAATTTATCAAAGCGATTACGGATTTCCTGATCAACAGCACTGAGTTCGCCGGCAGAACGCTGGCTTTTGAGCTGGGCCAGCTGGAAAGCCGCCGCCAACTGCCAGCCGATATCACCCGCAAATACGACCATCATCTGACCCATGCCGCCGCGGCTTGTTTCTCCAGTCCGCACGACGAAGCCGTGTGCGTGGTGCTGGATGGTTTCGGCGAGCATGGCGCCAGCGATGTATTCACCTTTAAGGATGGTCAACTCACCAGTTTGCTGCCGAAAGAAGATGGAGATGGCAGTCTGGGCGCTTTTTATAAATGGTTGTGCCGCACCTGTGGCTTGGGCGTACTGTCCGGCGAGGAGTGGAAGGTCATGGGGTTGGCGCCCTACGGCAAGCTTGATCCAACACTGTATCGCATGTTGCGCTCCACGCTGAAAGTGGAAGGGCTGCATATCAAAACCGGCAATGATCTGCAGGTGAACCGCGCCTTGAGTGAGCTGTACAAACGCGAGCGCAAGAACAACGAGCCGCTGCTGGATTACGCTGACCTGGCGTTCACAGGTCAGACTGTTTTCGAGGAAGTGCTGTTTGAGGTTCTAAATAATGTGTACGACCTGAATCTGTCACGCAATCTGGTGTTGGCGGGCGGCTGCATGCTGAACTCCTCCGCCAATGGCAAAGTCCTGGACAACACCCGCTTCGACGATCTGTACGTATTCAGCGCACCGGCCGACGATGGCAACGCCATTGGTGCGGCATTGCTGGCCTATCATGAAGATAACGCCTACCAGAAGAAAAAATCCGGCCAGATCCAGTTGCCTTATCTGGGTTCGAGCATGTCGCAGAAAACGCTGCAGCACGTGAGGCAGTTCGGTCGCATCGCCAAACACCAGACATTGCCGGGCCAGATACACCACAAAGCCGCTGAACTGTTGGCTGAAGGCAAGATTATCGCCTGGGTACAAGGCCGAGCCGAGTTCGGGCCGCGTGCATTGGGCAATCGCTCGATCCTGGCCGATCCGCGTTCGCCGGCAGTGAAAGATCGCGTCAACGGCGAAATCAAATTCCGTGAAGAATTCCGTCCCTTCGCTCCCTCCATTCTCCACGAATTCGGCTCGCAGTATTTCGAGCACTACCAGGAATCGCCTTATATGGAGCGCACGCTGAAATTCAAAGCCGATGTGCTGAATAAAGTGCCGGGCGTGGTGCACGTGGACAATACTGGCCGCCTGCAAACCGTCAAGCGCGAATGGAACGAACGCTATTACGATTTGATCAAGGCATTTTACGAACTGACCGGTGTGCCGTTGGTGCTGAACACCAGCTTCAACGTGATGGGTAAACCCATCGTGCATTCGGTAGAAGATGCGCTGGCGGTATTTTTTACCAGCGGCTTGGATGCGCTGATTATTGAGGATGATATTTTCGAAAAATAATTTTCGGAAATTCTTCCTACGCGACGGGCACGCACACTGTGCCCGTCATCGGCCGCCACGGTCATTGTTCTGGCACTGTTCGGCACTGTACGCCTCTCCTCATCCCCACCTACCATTCAACTGCGCCGCAATGGCCGCAACGCATCACTTCGTTCAACCAATCCATCCCACACAATCCTTCAGACAAAAATATCAACGGGGAGATAGGACATCATGAATTCCACACTGACCAAGAAGGGCCGCTGGATCATGCTCGGCCAGGCAGGCCTGCTGACGGCTTGCACTGTCACCGCAACCCAATATCTGTGGCAGTCACAAGTCGACCATAACAAAGACAAAGCGCGACTGCTCAGTTCGGCCTTCGATCATTCAGGCAATTTGTATCAGCTGTTTCAGGAAGGCACCGGCGACACGTATGACTTGTATCTGCGTAAAGTTGCCAGCGACGGTACTGAATCCTTGCAACCAACATTGCTAGCATCGGGTACAGACCCCGCCAGCCGGTTCGATCAGGTAACTGCCTGTGACAATGGCGCTGTTCTCTCTGGCATCTACAACAAAACCATAAAAAAACTGAAAGCGGACGGCAATACGGAATGGGAACACACCTTCGATGGTTCCAGTTGGGACGTGAAAGTGACGGCCGATGAGGATTGCAGCCTGTTGGTAACACGGGAGCGCCACGCTTCGGGCGGCAGCACGGTGAATTTTCAGGAAGTGCATCGCCTCAGTGCGCAAGGTCAGCAACTCTGGTCCCAGCCGTTGGATCCGCTCACGCCTGCTTTGGGTAGCAGCGAAACCACCTCTTATTTGCTGGATTCGGGCGCCACACTGGTCCTGGTGAAAAATCTGGATCAGCCTCTCAGCTATTTTGTGCTGGATGCCGAAGGCACATTGACAACGGCAGATACGTTGAGCGACACCAACACCTTCTTGATCGGCGTAACAGCAGATCAAATTCTTGTACAACACGGCGACAACACGATCGAAGGCTGGACACCGGAAGGCTCCCTGGTCTGGGCACAAACCGCTGCGGCCGATCTGCACACCTGCGCGGATCCCACGCCAACAGCGCTGTTATGTTTTGGCATGCAGCCCGACACCTACCAACATGTACTGACACGGTTTGATTTGACCGACGGCACCAACACGCAAGTTCCCGTGAACTACACCGGCTCGCCTGGCCTGATTACCAATCTGGGTGGCGATCGCTGGCTGGTCGAGGAAAACATCCTGGCGGATAACGGCCTGGGCCGGCTGGCAGCCCGCCCCTTGTACCAGCGGCTGCACATTCTGGACGATGCGAACTTGCAGGAAACCACTGCGCTCACACTGCAGCCGGGCAAATCAAGCGCGCAGTATCTGGAGGAGGCTGGTAGTTATATCTGGGTGCAGTCCAGCCCAGGTGATTACGTGCAAACCGTGCAACGCCAAGGCCAGCAGTTACGGGTGAGCGGATGGTTCGGTTATCAGCACGAGGGCACCGTACAGGCCAAGGCCTACGCCATAAAATAAGCTGACGCAATACAACCACGACGATCAAACCCGCCGCGCTGTAATAAGCCCGGCGGGTGCGATTGCCACACCACCCGCCTCTGCGCAACAATCCTGCAATCCGTCTGCAATAGGATTGACCATGAACCTGCTACATCCTCTTCTCAATGCGGCCCTGCTGATTGCCTTGGGTGCTTTCCTCGCCGCTTGCCAAACATCCCAATCCTCATCGGGAACTGCCTCCACTGACCAGATCACGCTGATCATCGTGAACGATACGTACCGCGCGGACAATTTTCCCTATCTGCGCACCCTGCGCACGGATCTTGAAAAAACCGACGGCCAGGTGTTGGTGCTGCACGCGGGTGACATGCTCTACCCGTCCCTGCAAAGCCGCATCTTCGATGGCAAGCAAATGGTGAATGCATTAAACCGCCTGGATGGTGATGCCGACGCCCAGGATCCATTTCTGTTTTTCACTTTCGGCAATCACGAATTCGACAAAGACAAGTTAAAAGACGCCGCGAAATTGCAGGCTCGCATCAACGAATCCCAATTCCGCTGGCTGGGCAGCAATATTCAATTCAAACGCGACAGCGCCGGCCAGCCGCTGATAAAAGCGGAACAGGTGGTGCAGTCTGCCCTGATCACCGTGAATGGCACCAAAGTGGGCTTGGTGAGCGCGACAACCGACGTCAAAAATGCCGAGTACATCGAACGCTTCCTGCCGCCGGTTGATACCGTACGGCAGATCACCCGCAGCTTGCGCGCACAGGGTGCGCAGCTGGTGATTGGAGTGACCCATCAAACGGTGAGCGAGGACATTGCGTTACTGCAAGCACTGGGGAACGACGCACCGGATTTTATTGCCGGCGGCCATGAGCACGAACGCAAACATGAAGTGGTGAATGGTCGGCATCTGGTTAAAGCCGATTCCGACGCCGCCAGTGCCGCAGTGGTACGCCTCGCACTGCGTGATGGCAAGCCTCTGACGGATGTGCGCTACGTGACATTGCCTGGCGACGTCGCGCCTTCCCCCGCGCTGCTACACAGCATCGAAGCGATGAACCAGGCCTTCGACCGGGAATACTGCGCCCAATATTATTCCGCTCAGCCGAATTGCCTCTCGGAAAAAATTGGCAAAACCAACGTAGAACTGGTGGGTGAGGAGCTGACCATTCGCCGCTTCGAAACCAATTTGGGCAACTATCTGGCCGACACCGCTCGCGCGACCTACGCCGCTGAAGGCGCGCAAATCGCCTTTCTCAATTCAGGTGGTATGCGGCTCAATTACAACCTGCCAGCGGGCGACATCACGCTCTTCCCTATCGATACCCTGATTGCATATCCCACACCATTGGCGCTCATTCGTATCAGTGGCAAACAATTGCAGGATGTGGTGAATCACGCCATCACCGATTGGACCGGCAATGGCCACTGGCTTCAAATCAGTGGTTTCGCATTTCGCCATGATCCGGAGCACAACACCGCCGACCAGCTCAGCCTCATCACGCCCAGCGGTTTGCGCCCTATTCAACCAGATGAGGTGCTGCTGGCAGTGACGAGCGATTTTCTGCTCAACCTCGACAACAACAATGACCAAGACGGTTACACCATGTTGGGGCCGAGCATGGTGGTGGATGATTCAAGACAACGTCCCGAACTGAAAAAAGTGTTGATCAACACGCTGAAAGAAAACAGGAAAGCGGGCATTACACCGGCTGTACAAGGCCGCATTTGTAACCTGCAAATCAGCAAACCCTGCGCGCTCTTCAAATGAGCAAATTATGATCGGAGGAAATACCCCGTTTTATTGACCATAATTGGCAATATTTCTTATCAGGAATGCCAACTGTAAAACGAAATCGACACCTGCTTTCGCTATAGTGTCGCTGTTTCGTGCCGTGACTAATAAGTTGCATGTTGAGTGGCGCGGCGCAAACACAACCTGAGCTGTAAAATTCACATCATCATCGGCAAAGGAACGTCCCATGATTTCCCCGAATAAAAATTTTCTTTCAATCATGGCAGGACTGCTTTTGTATTGTTTGGCCAGCGCGGGCTCAGCTGCGCCAGCCTCTGTTGAATCCCCTGCTATTGAACCCAGTATTACTCCGCCCAGCCTCATCCCCACTAGTGACTACTTCACCATAAGACCGGATTTGCGCAAGTGCGCGTCGCCCAAGTGCGGTGGTTTCTGGATTACCAAAGTGAACCTGGCATTACAGAACTGCCCGGATGGTTCCACTGCAAGAAGCTGTTATGTGTGGGACATCAATGTGCCAGCAGGCACTAAAAAGCAAGCCATCGCCAACAATCGGGTGCTCACCCACGGCCAATATGCAAAAGACACCCTGCAACCGTCCCCCGTGCCCTATTACCGTCTCGACATCGATGCGGCCTACGCACCCATTCTGCTGCCCTCTGCGGAGAGCCGCTGGGGGGTGTACACGCTGGCGCGGCACAACGACATCGTCTGTATCACTACGCCTTGTCCTAACATCGATATTGCCCCACTGAATCTGAAGCAAACCACAACCGTAGCCAACCTGCAGTTCTCGCCGCGTTTTTCCGCGCAACAGGTGGAAGAAATCCAGGCGGGTGTCGCCACCGAAGGTTTCATCACGCTGGGTCACGGCCTGCCGGTGGTTCGGCCTGACGGGCAAACCTGGGCCGTCAGCAATGCCTATCGCCTGCTGACCGCTGACACGACCAACGTCTGCGGCGGTTTGCAGGGGCAAGTGTGTGGCTCCGGCGAATATTGCAATTTCGGACCCCACTGTGGTGCCAGCGATCAAACCGGTGTCTGCGAGAAAGTGCCGGAGGTTTGCACCGATCAGTACGATCCTGTCTGTGGTTGCGACGGCCGCACGTACTCCAACACTTGCGATGCTGCTGCCAACAGCGTCAGCGTGGTGCACAAAGGCGCCTGTAAATAATGTGTATGCTGGCATGACGCCTACGACATGACCCTCGCGCACGGAACGGCTATCGCCAGCAGTGGCCGCCGTTTCGTGCCATCCGCTCGCCCCATTCACCACCCCTCTCTCCTCGACATACCCGCATTGATCAAGCGGCTATTAAATTGCGCGCAGCAATCCGCCAATTTGTAGCTATATTTTTTGAATAGACACTGTTTTAACGTCGTCCTGCCATGGAACATCAATAAACGGAATTATTCATGCCTGTTTCGGCTCCTGCCAAAACGCGGATTCATCCTCTCCTGGCTCTGGGCTTGTTGGTGCATTGCCCTTTGGCAAGCGCTGCCCAGTACAGTGCCGATCAACTGATGGATATGAGCCTGACGGAGCTCATGAACATCGAAGTCACATCAGTTTCGCGGCGTCCGGAAAAACTGGCAGAAAGCGCTGCCGCGATCCAGGTCATCACCCACGATCAAATCCGCCGCTCCGGCGCCACCAGCATTCCCGAAGCGCTGCGCCTGGCGACCAATCTCAATGTGGCGCAGCAGAGCTCCCATGAATGGATTGTCAGCTCGCGCGGTTTCAGTTCCGATGTGGGCAATAAACTGCTGGTCATGATCGATGGCAGAACCGTGTACACGCCCCTGTTCTCCGGCGTGTTTTGGGATCGCCAGAATTATTTGCTGGAAGATATTGAGCGCATCGAAGTGATCAGCGGCCCTGGAGGCACCTTGTGGGGCGCCAACGCAGTGAATGGTGTTATCAACATCATCACCCGCTCCGCCACGCAGACGCAGGGCGGTTATGTTGAGGCCGGTGCTGGCGACCCATTGCGATCCCTTGCCGGCGGCCGCTACGGCGGCAAACTGAATGACAACACGGCCTATCGCGTTTACGGCCAGTATTTTGATCGCGGGCCCGAAACCCTGAGCGACGACTCCACCGGCCAGGATGCCTGGGACATGAGCCAGGGCGGATTCCGGATGGACTCAACGCCCAACGCGCAGGACACACTGACCCTACAAGGCGATTATTATCGTATTCAGGAAGACTTGATAACCGGCGGTGTATCGGATGTGGAAGGCGCCAACATCCTCAGCCGCTGGTCGCGCCGGTTCAGTCAAACGTCCAATATGTCACTGCAGTTTTATTACGATCGCACCGAGCTGACGCTGCCGGTCGCCGCCATGGTGGTGAACAACCTCACGCTGGCACCCCCGGGCACGTTCAGGGACACACTGGACACTGCCGATCTGGATTTCCAGCATCAGTTTGCCGTTGGCGATCGTCAGACATGGGTGTGGGGCCTGGGCTATCGCTATACCCATGACGACAACGAAAACGCACCCGGCCTCGCTTTTTATCCCGAAGGTTTGCAACAGCGCCTGCTCAGTGCATTTGCGCAGGATTCTATTGCATTGGTGCGCGACACACTGACCCTGACGCTGGGCACCAAGGTGGAAAAGAATGATTACACCGGTGAGGAATGGGAACCCAGTGTCCGGCTGGAGTGGCAATTGGCCGACCATCATTTGCTGTGGAGCGCTGTGTCCCAGGCAATGCGGACACCGTCACGCATCGATCGCGAGATTTCCCAGGCATCACGCGAATATTTCGTGCTGCTAGCCGGTGGTGAAGATTTTATTTCCGAAGAGCTGACGTCGTACGAACTGGGCTACCGCGGCCAGTTTGCCGAGAAAGCGACATTGTCGGTCGCGCTTTTCTATAACGACTACCGGGATCTGCGCAGTACCGATTTCTCACCGGCCACGATTTTCCCCCTGTTCTTCACCAACAATCTGGAGGCTCAGACCCGTGGCGCGGAAATCAGCGTGACCTTCCAAGCCACAGGCTGGTGGCAATTGCGCGGCGGCTACAACTATCTGCACGAAGACATCAGCGTCAAGGAAGGCAAATTCGATTTCAACAATGCGCTGAATGAAACCGCCGATCCGGAGAACCAGTTTTCACTGCGCTCCGCCATGGATCTGGGTGCGAATGTGGAACTGGATATCGCGTATCGCTGGGTGGACGACCTGCCTACCAACGACGCCGGCGTGCTGACCATCGTGCCGAGTTATTCCGAGCTGGATCTCCGTCTGGGATGGCGCCCGAGACAGGATGTGGAACTGGCATTGGTAGGTCAGAACCTGCTGCACGATCACCACCAGGAATTTGGCGTACCAAGACCGCAGCAGGAAGAAGTGGGACGAAATATCTATGGAAAAGTAAGCTGGCATTTTTGAATACCCGCTTACATGTGAATGGACGTATTTACGACTTCGCCAAAGCGCTGGGCCTGCTCTGCATCCAATGTTGTAATGCACCCGTCGCCACCAGCACGCCCACGATTACCAACACCAGACCGCCAAACTGTTCCGCACTGGGCCAGTGCCCCAGCGCTAAATTCACCAACAGCGTAAACACCGGCACCAGATTGAACGCCACCGCCGCCCGCTGCGGACCCAACTTCTCCACGCCTTGCAGCCAAAAAATGTAGGCCAGCACCGTACCGCAGATCGACATGTACACCAGCACCAGCGTGGCATTGAAAGATTGCTGCGTAATCACCGGCAGCGGATTCTCAACCCACAGCGCCATTGTCACCAATGCCACTGCACCGGATGCAATCGTCCAACGGGCCTGCTGCAGAGACGGCACCCGACTGGCAAAGCGCTTCAGCAACACGCTGTACAAACTCCAGGTAAAGCAGGCCAGCAGCATCCACACATCACCGCGCGCCAAATGCACCACATTCAATCGGCCGCCCGTAATCACCAGCGTCACGCCAGCGAACGCAATCAAAATACCCACCAGCTGACGCGCCGGCAGGCCAGTTCCCAGAAACGCAGCGGACAGCAACGTGGTCAGCAATGGCGACAATGCCATGATCAGCGCGGCGTTCAGGGCGGAGGTGGTATGCAAAGCGATAAAGAAAGCGGCGTTGAAACCGAACACGCCCACCAGGCCCAGCAGCACCAGCACGATCTGTTCGCGCCCGGTCAGTTGGGACTCGGCGCGGCCCTGCCATACCCGCACCAACAGCAGGACCACCACCGCCAGGGCAAAGCGCTCGGCTGCGGCCGTCAGGGGAGCCACTTCGCCCGCAATGGCATGGGCCGCGTTGAAATTGCTGCCCCAAAAGAAGGTGGTTGCGATCACCAGGGACCAAACCAGAGTGGCATTGAATGGCATGTTGAATTCTCCCAGCTGCAATGTTAGAAAGCGTAGAGTTTTCACAAACAGCAATAAACACGCAAAACTGGAGACTATGTTTCCAAATATGGAAACATATAAAAGAAAATAGTGGCATGAAAACCAAGCCTTCCCTAGATGACCTAGCCTTATTCCACACCGTGGCCCAACACGGCAGCCTGCGGGCCGCCGCCAATCGCCAGGGTATTCCCATCGCGACTCTGAGCCGACGCCTGCAGGCTTTGGAACGCATTCTGGGTTGCCGCCTACTGGAACGGAACGCCCACCGTTTTTCCCTGACCGAGGCAGGCCAGGCCTATCTGCAAGCCTGTGGCCCGCTGCTGGAGGAACTGCAGGCAGTGACCGATCACCTGGACGAGAACCAACGCAGCCTGAGCGGATCGCTGCGCGTCACAGCGCCGGTGAACCTGACCCAGCAATGGATGGGAAACTGCTTTTTCGCCTTCATGCGCCGCTACCCAGGCATTCGCCTGCAACTGCTGATCTCCAACCACTATGAGAATCTGGTCGAACAGCAACTGGATGCCGCAGTCCGCGTCGGCGAGCAGGAAGACAGCAGTCAGTGGATTGCGCGCTTGATTGGCCGCACGCACCTGGCGCTGTGCGCATCGCCCGAGTACTTGCGCTCGGCACCGCCACTGCATCATCCCCGCGATCTGGCGCAGCACACTCTGATCGTGGCCAATCCCATCAACCGCTGGGATCTTACCCACCGCGACACCGCCGAAACATTCAGCCTGCAAACCCAACCTTATTTTCAGGCCACCGACATTCAACTCGCCTTGAATGCCGCCGCACAGCATTTCGGTATTCTGCTGGTGCCGGATTACTACCTGCCGACCGATCACGATCCCAACGCGCGCGTGCAACGTGTGTTGGCGGATTGGGTGGGCCAACCCCGGCCAATTTATCTGGTGTATCGCGATCGCCACGCCATGCCCGCGCGGCTGCGTGCGTTTGTGGATCACGTGGTGGAATGGATGGGGGAAGAAAAGCCGATGTGACCCGTCCAGCGGGAATCGTCAGGCCGGCAGATGGTGTGCCGCATAGCGCAGCAATTCGAACGCAATCCAGGTCATGATCAGACCGATCAGAAATTCCAGCACGCGCCAGGCTTTGGGATTTTCAAACAGCGGCAACAGCAAACGAGCGCCATAGCCGATTCCCATAAACCAGATAAGTGATGCCAGACTCGCTCCCAGCAAAAATTGAATTTTCTGATCGATGGACAGCGTGCCCGCCACGCCACCAATGATGACTACCGTGTCCAGATACACATGCGGGTTGAGCAACGTCACCGCCAACGTCGACAGCCATATTTTTTTAACGCTGCTTTGCGTCGCTTGCCCAACGCTTTCATGCAGGCTGTTGGAGGACGTGAACGCACTTCTGAAAGAACGGATGCCATATCCCAGCAGAAACAGCGCTCCGAACACTGCCAATCCTAAAGTCAGCCACACACTGGAATTGATGAGGGTGCCCAGGCCCAGTACGCCGACCGTCATCAGAAGAAAGTCGCACAGAAAGCAGGTCAGCGACACCCAAAAGATGTGATTGCGCAGAAGCCCTTGCTTCAGAACAAAGGCATTCTGCGCACCGATGGCGATGATAAGGCCACCGGAAATCAAGGCGCCCTTCAGTACAAACTCCACTGGATTACTCCCAACCGGAATGCGTTGGGCATCATTCTAGTCGTTCATACTGATTGTGAAAAATCAGGGCGACGCGAACTCCAGCGCGGTAATCAATTCCGACGCCAGATCCTGTTCCGCCTGATCACCAAAAATATACGGCAGCACCGTGGCATCGTTCTTCAGAAAATAATCAAACCACGCAGTGAAGTAGCGGCGCGACAGACGCTGATGATGATCGACCGTATCGATCACGGCCTTGCAATCGAACGCCTGGCCACCGGTATCGGCAAGGCTACCAGCATCGTTGAAGGAAACATGGTTGCCACCATTGATCAGAATGAACTGCCGGGACGGCGCGGTGAGCGCCTGATAATAGGCTGCGTCCCACAGATCACCGGTAATGCAATCCTGCGTGGCGGCCTGAATCTGGATCGGCGCGGTGATGGTCGCGAGTCCCGCTGCGATGGCCTCTTTCAGATTAACAGGCGTGGTAGCGGTTCTGATGTCTTGCACGAGATCGCCAGGCGCGCCCGGTGCCAATGCAACAACAGCATCGATATCCATCGTTTGCGCCGCACGCGAGGCACCAGCACCGCCCAGCGAATGCCCCATGATGCCGCGATGGTTCAAATCGATCTGGCCGTATACAGGACTTGCTGCGTTATTGTTTTCCGCTTCCAGCCATTCAAACGCAGAAACAAATCCCGCCTGGTGTTGGGTGGTGCCCGTGGTAAACGGCATTGGGACCGTGAAGATCAGTACCATATAACCGTGCGATGCCAGATGATTTCCAACCCAGCGATAGTATCCCTTGACCGCGCCGAGCCCGGGCGAAAACGCAATAGCAGGATACGTGCCCGCGCTATCGGGATAGTAAAGCGTAGCGTTGTAGTTTCCCCGATCGTTCCTGAAACGGGTATCGAGCTGCTTCACTGCAAACTCGCCCGGCTCATCGAGCGCAGTGGATTCAGGTGAAACCGCGGGTGGCGTACCCACTTTGTTGATGGGGCTGCAACCTTGCATGATCGGCAGCAACAGGCAGCAAGTGATGATCGAGAAAAACGTGAACACATTACTTTTTGTTATGAGCTTCATTTTCTTGTTCTCCGTGCGATTCGGATTAACGATGTATAAGCAACTCCAGGGTCTACGGTCTGTATAGCCGGGCGAACAATATATCTGACAACAAATGTTGTCAATTTTAAAAAACGGGCCTGCGTTCACGATTTCACAATCGGTACAGGCACTGAATAATGTCTCCGTTTCCCATGCAGGAAGGCTTCAACTCCATCACGATGCAGGCAGTGATTGTTTGCCGCTTGCGTCGCGGAATAATCAAAACCGAATAACGATTTCACGCGCTAAGAAAATGCGCGTGCGAGTGCCCTGCACTTTCGTCACACAATATTCACGAAAAACTAACGATAAAAGACATTGCCCATCCGTCGCTGGATGATAACCTTTGTGACCGTTGAGTCACGTCATTCGACCCTCATCACTTTCCATCTTTTTTAGACCGACGTTAATCCGATATCCGTATTTCTGACATGGAGAATGTCTTATGAGTACCGGAACACTATCTGCAACAACCGATAGCGCAAGCCCCGACACCTCTGCTTCAAAACCCGCGATCTCACAGGATGACGCTGCAAAATCCCTGTATATCCGGCGCGAAGTCACCCGCAAAGGTGATGAATTGCGCGCGCGTTTTCCCATTCTGCGGCGTGAATATGAAAACCTGCTGGCCGTGACGGTCATGGTCGCCTCGCTGGCGGGCATGATGAGTACCGGCTGGCTCTACGTGGCGGACATCATACCGGCCTGGCTCGCCATTCCGTTGGCGGCCATCTTCGCTTCGCTCATACATGAGCTTGAGCACGACCTCATTCACTGGATGTATTTCCGCAAGAAGTTATGGGCGCACCATCTGATGCTGGCGATAGGCCTCGCCGCGCGTCCAACGACGGTACGCCCGTGGGTGCGCCGCGCAGCGCATCTCAATCACCATCAGAATTCCGGCACGGAAGAAGATATTGAGGAGCGCGCCATTACTAACGGCCAACATTGGGGGCTGTTGCGACTGATCATGCTGATCGACTTGCCGTTTACCATTCTGATGCACACGCTGGCGCAGAAAGGTTGGCGGCAGAAACTTTGGTATGTGGGATACGTGGGTGGCGCGTTGTTTCCGCAAGGCATCGTCGCCTGGTCACTGTGGTATATCTGCCTGGGCTTCCATCTGGCGAATGTGTTGCTGTCGCCCGTTTGGTCTGAGACCACGCTGACGGTCATGCACTATGTGGATATCGCCGTTGTGGTCTGGGTAGCACCGAATATTCTGCGCACCTTCTGCCTCAATTTCATGAGCAGCAACATGCACTACTACGGCGATATCGAACGCGGCAATGTGATTCAGGAAACCCAGGTGCTGAACGCCTGGTGGCTGTTCCCGCTGCAATTGTTCAGCTTTAACGTGGGCGCCACACACGGCATTCATCATTTCGTGGTGCGCGAGCCTTTCTGGATTCGGCAGATGACCATGAAGACGGCGCATCGTGTGATGAAAGAGTGTGGCGTGCGCTTTAACGACTTCGGTTCTTTCAGCCGTGCCAACCGCTGGTCCGCGGCGCAGCAACCCGAGCCTGTTATTTCTTGATGGCCAACACACCGTCGCCAATGATGTCGGTGCTGAAGCCCGCTTCACGCAGACGCTTGGCGACTTCATTGGGCACGTCACGTCCGCTGGTGAGTTTGTTTGGCGTGCCGGTGTAGTGAAAAAGCCGGCCTTTGCGTTTCAGTACCCGTGCGAGCTGGTTGTAGAAAACCTGCGAATACAGCTCGCCGGCAATGCCGAAACGCGGAGGATCGTGCAGGATGGCATCGAACGCGCCATCAGGCATTTGCGGAATCAATTGCGCGCTGTCACCGTTGATCAGTTCGAAGTTTCCACCGACGGTGGGCGACCAGGGATTGTGGCTGCGTATCCAGATCACATCGGGATTTTTCTCGATGGACGTAATCTGGCGTGCATTACGCTGCACACACCAGGAAGCGAAATAACCGAGACCACCGCAGGTATCGAGAATGTTTTTTCCTTCCGGCTGAATCAGATCAACCTTGCGCCGCGCGTCCTCATACGGAGACAGCTGCGCGCTGGGTAGCATTTTGATGCCATCGATCTCGAAGGTGGGCGGGCCCCATTCAGTGGGCACCAGCTTGATCAGCGCGCCACTGTAACGTGATACCGGCTCAAACGTTTCCCCGTCCCAGTAGTAGATCGTACGGTCCTTGCATTTGGCAATGAATGGATACGTCACGCCATCAACATTCCAGCTATCGGCACCGACTTCGACACGGGTGTTGGTCCGGCCCAGATCCAGGGAACACTCGATACGGCCTGTGGCGGCGCGCAGGGCTTCATGGACTTCGCGGGTGATAACGGGGGTCATGAGTGTCCGATGGGAAGGGAAACGAGGCCCGCATGATAGCACACCCCTATCGACGTTTTCGTGCTGACACGCCGCCGGTTCTCCGGCAGCTTTTGGGGGAATGACACTCACGCCATTGGCTTAAATAGGTGCATAACACTGTCTTTTCTAGCCCCTTCCCGCTAGCGTGAAGGCCAATAGACTTAAACCAGCCTCACAACAATAACAATGCAGACTCGCTTCTGGAGATAAGGATATGCGCCACAACACCGCATCAGGGAAAAGAAGTGGCACCGTGAGATTCGCGCTGGCATTTACATTAAGCCTGGCGGCGTCACTTCCAGCAGTAGCGAATGCGATGGAACGGTTACCGCCACCCGAAGAATTGGCGCGGCGAATTCAACCCACGCCAATCCGCAACGATGTTCTGTTTACACCGGAAGAAAATATCGAATCGTTTGCCGCCGGCGAGATTATTTTGTGGCGCCCACTGAATCAGCCAAAGCTGAATATCCGGCGCGAAGTCACCGCCTACCAGTTCAAGGTTCGCTCGAATGATGCCAATGATGTGCCCGTGGCCGTGACGGCAACGTTATTCATTCCTGTCACGCCCTGGGCGGGGGATGGCGCTCGACCAGTTGTGGTGAACAACCAGGCGATCGATTCTCTCGGTGCCCGCTGCACACCATCCTACAAGTTCGCCCATGGGCCGCAGAGCAACGAACTACCTGCCGTCACCGATCGGTTGCTGGCTAACGGGTACGCCGTACTGGTGCCTGATCATCAAGGCCCCATGATGGCCTACGGTGAAGGCACCATGGCCGCGCACGCCATTCTCGACAGTATTCGGGGGCTCAAGCAACTGCATGAAGCTGGATTGGCAGACAGCCCGCTGGCGATGGTCGGTTACAGCGGCGGTGCAATTGCCACCGGCTGGGCAGCGGAATTGCAGCCCACCTATGCGCCCGAATTGGAAATTGTGGGTGCGGTTGCCGGCGGCACACCAGCGGATCTTGGCTTGCTGCCACACACCATGAACAAAACCTGGGGCAGTGGTTTATACAAGTCCGCCATTTTGGGCATCCTGCGTCAGCATTCCGAGTTACTGCCGCTGCTGAACCAGGCAGGCGCCGCGTTAGCGACTTCACCTTTCAAAGATCAGTGTGCGGAATTGCTGGCCCCGGCAGGTTTGGCGCTGCTGCCAATTGAATGGCTCGTCAGCGAGCGCGATCTGTTTGCCAGACCGGAAGTGCAAGCACTATTGGAATCCACCCGCATGGGCGAGCAAGCCCCGCCAATGCCAATCTATCTCTATCACGGATCGCGGGATCAATGGATACCGAAAGCAGGCGCTGCTCAGTTGCAAGCAGATTGGTGTGCGCAGGGTGCCAACGTGACTTACCAGCAAGTGCCAGGTGAACATGCGATCGCTGCGTTTACCGGCGTGGCGGGGTTCATGGAGTGGTTGGAGCAGCGCTTCGCTGGTGTGCCAGCACCCGAAGGCTGCCCCTGAACCGGACAGCAGAATGGATCGAAACTATTGCGCGGACGCCATCACCGATCTGACCTGAATCTCTGGCAAGGTGCGCAATTGCTTGGTGAATATATCCGGATCACCGCTCATGCTGTCGTCGAGGTAAATACTGACCACCACGCCCATGAATCCCTGCTCCGGAAAGCTGTGAATGGTGTAGCCCAGATTGGGTAGCTGTCCGGGGAAAATTTCCGGTGGCTCAAATGAATCCAGATCGTCCTGAATATAGGGCGATACCGGCTCGTCAAACCCATCCAGGTAATTCAGAAAAGCCACCACGTCCATATTGCGCAGTGTGCTGACCCAATACCAGTTGTCATCCTTCGTAAACGACGTTTTCCGCATTTGTTCCTCAAGCGCACTGATTTTGCCATCCACGATGCCGGGTTCTTTCGGGCCGTTCGCCATGCGCACCGTCGCACCCATCAGACGATTCGCATCCAGCGACATGTTGAGGTAAGGCTTGTTCATTAACATACGGCGGAATCCGGGAATGATGCCGCGCACATCGTACAGAACGAATTTCGGGTAGTGATGCACTTGCATACTCAGGTGCATGATCGGCACTTGCAGGTAATACATGGTGAGGTCAAGCTGGGTGGTGGTTCGTATAGGCCCGATGTTTTCGCCCTTGGGAACCGCCACCAGATCGTCGTTATCCAGCTCCATCGGTATCAGTGACGTGACAGCGCCCATATTCAAACTGAGTTTCAGGGAATCCAGCGGCCGCTCCCCCACAAAGTTGGTCGCTGCGAAATCTTCCCACTTCAGATGATTCTCACGGTTGTAGCGCATCTGATAGAAATCGGTTTCCACCAGCCCCATCTCGGCACTGTAGCGCACGTACTGTTCTTCCGAACGCAGGCGGGAACCTTTCACCAGATACACGAAGCGTTCGATCCCTGCATTATCTTCCAACAGGATTTCCGCGACGATCTCGCCGTCGTAAACATCGTTTGCGGTGCGACGCGGGCCCGCATCTTTGAAAAGAAATAGCAGCTTGTCCGTGGTGTCAAACCGCTTGGCATCACCCGCCAACGGCACATCCCAGTCTTTAAAATAGAGCGCGCCACCCCTGTTGTATTGATCGATCTGGAATGGCACGGGTTCCATCCCATTGTCGACCACCGCTGCCAGAGACAAGTCCTCCAGCGCTGAACCCACTGCTGCTGGAATATCTTCGCCTTCGATAGTAATCGCCTTGAAGGCTTCCAGCTTGTCCAGTGGAGGTAACATGGCGGCAGCGCTGACGGCCGAAAACAAACAACCCAGAACAAAAATCAGGAAACGCTGATACATCTTCTGACAACCCCATTTTTCCAATGTTGGTCACGCGAATGC
>DATLII010000189.1:0-9402 GCA_035539495.1 Dongiaceae bacterium | reverse complement strand
AATCATGGCTCCCGCATGAGCCGTGATGGTGGCTATGCGATCATAAAATTGGGTACGCACAATGTGCCGCTGCAGGTGGGCATGACGGCGCAATCGAATATCGACTTCATCGCGCTGCTTAAAGCGGTGAAAACCAGTATGGCCGATATCGATGTCATGCCGAAAAAACTGTTTTCGCCGTTCACAGGTGATGTGATTCCAGGTCGCAATGGCGATGGCGTTCCAGATCTGGATGTGAGCAATGTGTTTTATGAAAGTACGTCGCTGGGCGGAGTGCTGGGCGCTACGTTCGTCGCGTTGGCGCCGGATCTGAAAGGAGCATTCATGCAGGTGCCGGGAGTGGGCATCACCAGCATTCTGTCAGGTTCAATTCTATGGGATCTGGCGTACAACCGGCTGGAGCCACCTTCGGTGGACGGTGCCGAGGCACTGTTGTTGAAAGCGGCGATGCAACATGAAATGGATTACGGTGACGCCATCAACTTTGTGCATTACATCCATCAACCCATCCCCGGCAACGAGGACAAGAAAATGGTGATGGTGGTAGCGAAGAACGACGGCATCGTACCGAATTTTTCCTCGGTGGCACTGGCAACCCTGACCGATACACCGATCATTGGCCGCAAGCGATTTGAGATGCCCGGCGTGCGCGAGACTGGATCGGCCGCGTTCGAAAATGGTAATGGTGTGGTGCAGGTGCCGGCCATGCTGCAGCTGAACGTGGATATCATCGACGCGCTGACGTCGCATGTATCGTTCATCGATCCGCGGGCAACGGCGGCGCTGCAGCGCTGGATTCGGGAACAGATCACGGCAGACCCGATCGCTGCAGATTAGATCGTGGGGAGGAGGCACCTTGATCCACCAGGGTGCCTCTTCGCGTCAGGCTTGGCGATTGATGGGCACCAGATTATTCGCCTGAGGCTTTCCCAGCAAGGTGACGCGGTTGCGCCCCTGCTGTTTGGATTGGTAAAGCGCTTCGTCGCAGCGGGCTACCAGTTTCATGGGGTCCAGTCCCGGCTCGGGAATCATACCGGTGACACCCAGGCTAACGGTTACATTGAGCGGACCGTCGTCCAGATCAATCAGGGTTTCGCTGATTTTCATCCGTACCCGTTCAGCCACCCAGCGCGCGGAATCTGGATCGGTTTCGGACAGCACCAGAATGAATTCCTCGCCACCGTAACGGCAAATCATGTCGCCCGGACGGCTCAGTATCTGACGCAGCGCACCGGCCACCGCCACCAGACAACGGTCGCCGCCCAAGTGGCCGCGAGTATCGTTCACAGTCTTGAAGTGGTCGATGTCCAGCATGACCAGGCTGATCCAGCGGCCGGATTCCAGTGCATCCTGCCAGGCTTGCGGATAGAAGTCGTTGAAGAAACGGCGGTTGCGCACGCGGGTGAGGCCATCGTTGATCGACAGTTCCAGCAGGCTGCGGTTTTCCAGCTCCAGTTCCGCCAGAATCCGGGTTATGTCGCGGGTGCGCTCACGTACGCGGGTTTCCAGTTCTTCCTTCGCCGCCGTTTCTGCGTGCAGCAATTGTTCCTGCGTAAGGCGCAATGCGCGTTCGCGATCCGCCAGTTCGGTTTGAGTGCGCAGACGTTCACGCCGCTCGGTGTTGATGCGCTGAGCGATGGTGTAGGAAAACAGAATCGCTTCCAGTACGGTGCCGATCAGCCAGCTGTAGCTGGTGAACAAATTGACCGGCGCGAAATTAAAGACTTTGAGGCCGTAAATGGTGGCGCCCAAAATGCCGGCGGACCAGGCCATCAGGAAGTGGCGCGCCTCGCGTTGCTGGCGCACCTGCAACCCGCAGCAGACCAGAATGCAGGAACCCACGATCATGCAGATAAAGGCAACTACCATGATCGCGACAAAGTGCGGCAATACCAACGCTTGCAGGAATGTGAGGCACATGATGCCTACCAGCCAATGTGTCAGGCGATACAGTTTGGGATTGACCTGCTCCAGCCGCAGAAATTCACGCATGAACAGGACCGACATCAGAATCGCAAAACTGATGGCAAGGGAATCCAATTCGCGCGTCATGTACAGGCTGGTCAATCCGAACAGCGAGGTCAGTACACCCTCCATCGTCATGATGGCGATCATGTGATGCGACAGCAGAAACGTGGCGTAGTAGAACAGCACCCGTTCACGCAGGCTGATCAGCATGAATACGGCAAAGAACAGCGTCGACAGGATGAAACCACCGTACAACGTCATGAACAGTGTGTCGCGGATTTCGTGGTTATGTTGTTCTTCCACGGTGGACAGTACTATCGGCAACGCCATGGAATCAGCGCTTTCCACCGCCATGTAGTACGTCAGCTCGCTATGGGGTGGCAGATTCAGAGAAAAATTGAAATGACGTCCCGATTGTTTGGGGCGAATGGCCAGGTTCTGCCGGCCATTGGGAATGGTCAGGTAGCCGCCGGCGCCGTCGGGTTCGTAAAGAGTGACGTTGTCCAACAGAAACTGGCGGACATCCAGAATACGGGTTAGTTGTTCATTGGTGGGATTGATCAGTTCGAAACGCAGCCAAACTCTGGCTCGCGTAAAGCCCATGTTCAGCGCGGGCGACGTGCCCAGCAGAAAACGACCCTGGGTCCGGACGTCATCCAGATCAAGGTTACGGCTTTCATCCAGAAAGAATTCGGTGTAGGTCCCCAGTTCAAGGACGGGCTGCTGATCATCGATCACAACAGGCTCGGCCCGGCAGAATGCCGTGACCAGCCAAAGGAGCAGCACCGTCGCAACTATCCGACATTTCATGCGCGGGTTCTGTTTGTGGATACAACATTCTTAAGCGTAGTTGGGCTAAGCGGTTTTGGACGGCTTTTGTTCGAAAAAAAACGGGCTCTGGTTAGATGCAATTGCACTAGATTGAAGTGATGCCCCTTGTTTACCGCTATAAGAGGTTGTCGTTAAAGCACAAAAGTTCGTCGGCGATTCACCTAACAAACACATAAGCCCTGCACTAACCTCCAATAGCAGCCTGACTGTTGGAGGTTTTTTTATGTTTGGTAAACCGCGTGCCCGCACGCCGTCCGCTTTGAAACTGATTCCGCGAGTTGTGCATTTCGATTATGAAACCGCTATGCGGCAGAACAAGTATTGGCACGGTGACGACCCGGTTGTGACCCATTTTTTCAATGCGTTGCAGGCGATGTTTCCGGAAGGCGAACGCTTTTTCATGGAGTCCGCCCGGGATGTGCGCGATGAACTGGGCAAGGACAACATTCCCGCCGAGCTGAATGAACAGATCAAACTGTTTATTCGCCAGGAAGCCATGCATGGCCGCGAGCACGATGCTTGGACGACCGCACTAATTTCTCTGGGCTACATCGGCATGGAAGGTTTCGATTTGAAACTAAAGCGCGATAACAAATGGTCGCGCAAACATCTGAAGCCGCTGTGGCGGTTGTCGATGACGGCGGCGTCGGAGCACTTCACCGCGTCGCTGGCCCACCTGTTTATTTACAAGCGGCCTGATTTGATTGAAAAGGCAGCCTCGCCATTCCGCGAGCTGCTGGTGTACCACGCCATGGAAGAAGTGGAGCACAAGGCGGTCTGTTACGACCTGTACAAGGAAGCCAAGGGCGGTTATTTCCTGCGGATCTTCGGCATGGTGTTCGTCACCATCGATTTGCTGGTGCGGTTGCGCAATCGGCAGGAATATTTGCTGAAAAAGGATGGCTTGTGGACTCCGGCGATTCAGAAAAAAATGCGCGATCTGTTGTGGGGCCGCGACGGCATCATGCGCGTGCTGTCACCGTATCTGTTGCAGTACTTCCGTCCGGATTTCCATCCGTGGGAAACGGATGAGCGCCGTGATCTGCTGGAAAAATTCAGGGCAGAGTTGCAGGTGGTGGATGCACAGCAGGCGCAGGTGAGTGCTGCCTGACTTTGTTTGATCTGAAAAACAGAACGCCGCGCATCAAGCGCGGCGTTTTGCGTTTCAGGCGCCCAAATTTCTGCAGGGCCGAATCAGCATCACCATTTTTGCAGCAACGCAGCCTGTTCCTGTAGCGCACTGCGAAACTCGTTGCTAATGCGCGCTACCAGTTCTTTTGCTGGCACAATGTCGTGAATGGCGCCACAGCCCTGGCCTGCGCTCCACACGGTTTTCCAGGCCTTGGCTTCGTCGCTGATGGGTTTCAGTTTGGTACCGTAGTCGACTTCACCCGGATTCGACAGCTTGCCCATGTCATAACCCGCTTTCTCCATGCTGGGCCGCATGAAGCTGGCTGGCACACCTGACACCGCCGGCGTGTGCACAATGTCCTTGCTGCCGCAGGCAATGATCATGTCTTTGTATTCCTGGTCCGCCTGGCTTTCGCTGGTATTGATAAAGCGTGTACCCATGTATGCCAGATCAGCGCCCAGTTGCAGTGCGGTGGCAACATCGCGACCGGTGTTGATGCAGCCTGCCAGCAATAAGGTTTTGTCGAAGAAGCTGCGGATCTCGCTTACCAATGCGAAGGGGCTGGTGGTGCCAGCATGCCCACCCGCGCCGGCGCACACGGCGATCAAACCGTCGACGCCGGCTTCTGCCGCTTTCTCTGCGTGACGCTTGGTGGTGACGTCATGAAGCACCACGCCGCCATAACTGTGCACCGCATCCACCACGTCCTTCACTGCGCCCAGGGACGTGATGATCAGCGGCACTTTGCGCTTCACGCAGATCGCCAGGTCATCCATCAGACGCGGATTGGTTTTATGCACGATCAGGTTGACGCCGAATGGCGCACATTTTTGCCCGGTAGTCGCTTCGTGCTGCGCCAGTGCCTGCTCGATCTGCACTAGCCACTCTTCAAAGCCTTCGCTGGTGCGATGGTTCAGTGCCGGAAAGGTGCCTACCACGCCCGACTTACAGGTTTCGATCACCAGTTGCGGGCCCGACACCAGGAACATGGGCGCGGCCACGACGGGTAGTTTCAGTTTGCCTTGGAAGGATGCGGGTAAGGACATGATTCACCTTGAAGAAATAATCGAACAGAAATGGAAATGTACTGAACAAAAGCGGAAAAACCGCGCTGCAAGCATACCATGAGGCAGGCTGCCGCCCCAGCAAGCTGTTACAATGCGCGCACTTTTGGCCGCAGCACAGGGCATTTTCATGGCCGTTCTTTTTCATCGCCAGCAGGATGGGCACACCTACGAAGTGCGGAGTGCCGGACAGACTCGCCGCCTCTATACCGATGGCGTTTTTCACAGTCAGTACAATCCGGCCCATAGCGTTACCGGTAGCGTATGGGATCTATTGTTTCTACCCAGCCAGTTTTATGCGCCGGGAGAATTGAAGCGGGTATTGGTGCTGGGCGTGGGTGGTGGCGCGGTCATTCATATGCTCAATCAGTTTGCGGCGCCGCAAGCAATCGTGGGTGTGGAGTTGAATCGTATTCATCTGCAGGTGGCGCGGCAGTATTTCGGCTTGCGCTATCGCAATCTGCAACTGGTACAGGCCAATGCCATCGACTGGTTGATCAACTACGACGGCGAGCCCTTCGATCTAATCATCGACGATCTGTATTTCGAGGAGCAGGGCCAGCCTACCCGCGCGATTGCCGCCGATGCCAGCTGGTTTGACGTGCTGCTGGATCATCTGACCGACGACGGCATGTTGGTGCTGAATTTTGTCAGCCAGAAAGAATGGAAGCAGAGCGCCTATTTTGCGGAAGCATTTGTGCGGAAGGAATTTCCATCGGTGTATCGCTTCACTACGCCCACCTGTCATAACGCGGTGGTGGCCATGCTGCGTCAGCCCAAAGCCCTACGCGAATTTCGTGATCGGTTGCGCGGACAGCCTGTGTTGGATGAGCGCAACGCCCGTTGTCGCCTACGCTACAAGGTCAACAAGATAGCTTGAACACCTTGAACTGCTTGTCGCGGAACAGCAGTTCAATCGAGCGAAACCAGGGTGCCGCCACCGCTTCCAATGGAATAAATTGATTCACCACAAACAGCGCGCAGCCGCTTTTCTGTAAGTGACGGCTGGCGCTGTGAAGGAATTTTTCCGTCAGCGCCTGCTCGGTATCAAAACCGCGATGAAACGGCGGATTGCATAACACCAGATCGAACTGGGCATGCAGGTTGGCGCCGCAATCGTCAGCATGCACGTCTCCGATAATCGCGTTCTCGGCAAAATTATGACGACAGCTGAAAACGGCCGCCGCATTGTTGTCGGTGGCAGTAATGGATTTAATACCCAATCGGGCCGCTTGCAGTGATAGATAACCGTAACCGCAACCCAAATCCAGCGCTGTTTGAGGATGAATCACGTCCTGCTGCAATTGCTGGCGTAAACAATCGATCAGGTGCGCGCTGCCAATGTCGATTTTGTTCCAGCCATATTGGCCCGGTTTGCTGAAAATACGCAGATCGTCCTGCTCCGCAATCAATTGCAGTTCGCCGTATTGGCGATCGTCCAGCGGCTCAGCCAATGTGGCGGGTGTGAGCTCCGCAATCTGCAGTTGACGTTCGCCGCGGCTGATCTGCGCTTTGTTGCCGAAATAGGTTTCCGCTTTGCTGATATAGGTTTTGGTGCCTTCGTCCTTGTAGCCTGCCAGTAGCAGCGTTCCCTGTGCTGCCAGACGATGAGCAGACTGGTTGATGATGTGGTGCACCAAGGCCTTTTCCTTCGATACACGATAGGCGATCAGATCAAAATGCCCTTCTAGTTCCGCCAGCTCCATGTCATTGAAAACACAAGGCAATCCTGCCTGCTGCGCGCATTGTAAAATGTCGTGGCGGTTGGTCAGCAGTTGCAGATCCGGAATGGCTTTCAGCTGCAGCAGGGCAGCGCAATCCAGGTGCTCGTCGGCGATCAGCAGTTTGCGGGTGGGGCCTGTTGTGCGCAGACGTTCGAACAGAGCCTGCAAGGCGGGATCAGACATCGTCGATACTCGCAATTTCGGTGGCGGACAGCGGACGGTAAGCGCCAGGTTCCAAAGCATCATCCAGCTTGATGCCGGCAATCTGCTCCCGATGCAATGCCACCACCTGATTGCCGATGGCGGCGAACATGCGTTTCACTTGATGATATTTGCCTTCGTGAATGATCAGCTTTACTTGCGTGGGTTCCAGAACTTCCAGCAGCGCCGGGCGTGTGCGTTTTTTTTCCGAGCGTAACAAAATGCCCTCGGCAAATTGTGGCGCGGCGTCCACACTGATCGGCTCTGCCAATTGCACACAATAGCATTTTGATTTTTTGGTTTTGGGCGAAGTGACGCGATGATTCCACTGGCCATCATCGGTGATCAACACCAGGCCGGTGGTGTCGATATCCAGGCGGCCCGCCACCTGCAGATTCTCCACGTCCTCTTCATCCAGCAATTCGAACACGGTGGGATTGTGGCTGTCGCTGTTGGCGCACACATAGCCGACCGGTTTGTTGAGCATGAAATAGCGGGGGCCGGCGGGTGCGATGCGCAAGCCTGACCATTGCACATCGGCATCGGCGGGAATGTCGCAGGTGGGGTCGGTCAGCATGCTGCCGTTCACCAGCACATCACCCGCCTTGATTGCCTGGCGCGCTTCCTTGCGTGACAAGCCGGAGAAGTTGCTTAGGTACTTATCGAGTCTCATGGGTCGAGTCGCATTTGCGGCTTATGTCGGGTCATTGTGGGACCAATGTTGGATCAATGTTGCGTCAACGTTGGGCTGTGCCAAAGAGGAGTGTCGAAAAAACGGTGAGTATAATGGGTCCGGCCCGTCAATAAAACCGAATGGTTTTGCACGGCGGTCGGGTTATTGTGAACGGTTTTAGAATGATTGGTTACATCCTTTCCTGCAACCTGGCCTGTGTCGCCATTAACCTTTTTTTGAAAATCCAACCAGAACAGGTAGCTCCGCGTCTCATTTCAACCAGAGTTTGAGTTTTGTGTTCGATCCGACGCGCGGCAACCGCCTTGCAGCTTCAACGCATGCCATTACACTGGATTGATCATCAATACGCGGCGAGCAAGGAGATGGCCATGAGCAGTTTCAGGATTCTGGATTGGTTGGGTTCTGCCGCGTTGACCATTGCTGTGGTGTCGTTACTTTTCCTATTCCTGCCGGGTATCGTGCGTGCGGAACCTGCGCAGGGTTCTACCTGGCATTGCGTGTCCCCCGCTGCGCTTGAGGGTGGAAAGATTTGCGAAATGATTGTCTAGGTGATGGCCTAGAAACATGAACCGCTAACAGCTTTACTAACAACTTTAGTAGTGCCGACTGCGAGACCAGAGCGAGGAAATATCGGCAATCAGTGTGTAGTCGGTTGTATTGGGGAAAAAGCCACCGTTCTTTGAGCGGTGGCTTTTTTGTTGTGATTGGCGGCAATTTATTGCGTACGAATGCGACGTAACAGCAGCAACGCAAACAGTCCCAGCAACATCAGCGACAGCGATCCACCTGAATGACCGTCATCGTGATGGTCGTCCGTTTCATGGTGGCGCGCGTCATAGTCGGCGCTTTCCATGTGCAGCGGAGTGGCATCCGGCGTAACGGATGTCAGCAGTAGCGCGTCCGTGCGGGCATCGTGAATTTCCAGCCCCAGTCGATAGACCTGCGGATCGAATCCATTATTCAAGTCGAAACCCACGGTCACCGCGTCGTTGTGAGCATATCCGCTGACCGTAAAGGTGTCGGTATTGCGCAGCGGAATCCAGCTGCCGTGCTCGTCGATCAGATACAGGCTGGCGTACAGGTTAAGTGTCTGGCCTGGCGCGTCAGCGTCAAAGCGCACATCGGAACGGGTGTAGTAACGGTCTCCATCCTGGTCGCCAAACAGCGTAAATTCCAGTACGAACAGGTCTACATCACCGCTGTTGACCGCCTCCCGCGTCACATCCTCCAGATACAGCTCCGCCAGGTTATTGTCCTGGTTCGGGCCATAGGTCAGCAACAGTGCATTGCTGCGGGCGTCGTACACCCGCAGTGTCAGTTCGTAGCGGGTGGCCGGGTAGCCGTCGGTCAGCAGAACGGTGGCTTGATAACTGTCGCTGCCGGTGGCGCCGCGAATGGTGAAGGGATCGGTGCGAAACAGGGGCGTGCTGGCGCCGTTGTTCAGTTGGCCGGTGACATAAATCTCAGCACTGGACAGGCGCGTGTCCAGATCGAAATTCAGCGCGAACTGATGAAAGTAGCCGTCACCGTCGTCATCGCGGGTGAAGTCGAACCAGGCACGGTACAGGCTGACGTCTGCATTGGTGAGGGCTTCGATATTGAAGCTGCTGTTGCGGGTGGAAGTGGCAACAGCAGTGTCGGTGGAGTCGGTCGCAGAGCCATCCACCCGGTCCGGGTTGGCGATCACTTTGCCGGTGAATTTCTGTTGCGCGGTTTCGGTTTCCTCGGCACTGGCAGCGGCGTTGGCAAAGGGTGTGGCCAGCAAGGCCGATAATAACAATATCAGGG
>DATLII010000188.1:0-4403 GCA_035539495.1 Dongiaceae bacterium | reverse complement strand
GGTCGCGCCGGTGAAGCGGGTCATGCGATTTCGCTGGTCAGTGCCGACGAAGCGCGTCAATTGGCCGATATCGAGCGACTGATCAAACGCAAACTGCCGCGAGAGGAAATCTACGGTTTCGATGCGAAACACTCCGTGCCGGACGCCAAGGTCAGCGATGATGAAGAACGTCCGCAGCGTCCGCGCAACGGTGGCCAGAATCGCGGCCGGCAGAGCAGCGATCGTCAAAACAATGATCGCCAAAATCAGGATCGCCAAGCTTCGACTCGCCCGCATGGTGATCGTCAGAATGGAGATCGCCAGAAGCAGGCCCGGCAGGAAAATGGCCGCCAACGTGAGGACGGGCAACAAGCTGCCGAGCGCGGCGAACGTCGGGACAGCAGCAATCGCAATCCGAATAGCAAAGGCAGCCCGAACAACAGCGGCAGAGGTCGTCAGCAACGGCCGCAGGGCGGCCCATCAGCCAGCAATCGTCAGGATGGACGCGCCGCTCAAGGCCGTGGTCAAGGTCAGCCTTCCGGCCAAAGCCGTCCCAATGGCGGACAGAATGGACAACGCAATGGTCCGCATAACGGCCAGCAACGCCCGGGTCATCGCCAGCGTTCACAGCAGCCCAATGCATTGGACTCCACTCCAATGGCGCGTCGCTTGGACCCCAGCGAGGAACACCGTCGGGCACAGGCCGCTGGCAATCGCGCCGATGCACCGCAGGAAAAACAACGTGGCCAAGGCAAACCGCAGAACAGCAACAAGCAGCAAGGTAAAGCCGAAACCCGCTCCGCCGATGCACCGCCACGCAAAAATCTGGTGTCGCGGATCAAGGACTGGGCACGACGCTAATCGGACTGCGTTTTCGTCGCCGCTCTCAATGAGTCGACACAAAAAAGCCGGGGCGCAATCCCCGGCTTTTTTATTTTCGTCGGTCACCCATCAATCACGCCCATGACGACTGGCAACTCTCTTGTTGTCGCTCAGACCGATCCTCCACTTTGCGGCACCCTTGACCAATGCCATACTCGCTGGTGACACCAACAGAATAAGACGGAACTTTATGCCAATCAGGGTTTGCGTGGCTTTGGGTTTGGGACTGTTCACCACCGCAGTCTGGGCAGATGATTTCACCCTGCTCGATCAGAAGCTGCAGGAACGTACCGACGCCGTGCTGGCAGTCATGGGCTTTTCCGTCGTGCCAGACCTCACCACCAGTACCCTGTCCATTTCCAATACCGATACCGGCAATCCCCAGCTCACCATGAGCCAGCTGGCGGGCGGCTTCACCATCAGCCAGGACACTCCCCTGTATTTGGAAGGCGGCGCGGCCTATAGCCGCTATGATCCCGTATTTGCCGTGTCCGACGGCACTGAAACCCGAGAAGTGCCACTGAAGTGGACCAGCGTGATGCTCACCGCCGGCGTCGGTTGGGACTTCCCCATGACCGACAAACTCAAGCTGCGCCCCATTGCCAATTTCGCCTACGGCCACTTGGAAAGTGATCTGTCAGTGGCGGGCCGGTTCCTGGATCATCGCACTGGCGAGGACGTGGATTTTCTCAACGGCGGCAAACTGGATGCGCTGGGTTATGGCGGCTCGATGATGCTGGATTACGAGGATTATCTGCCCGCGCGCGAGATCGACGTGGAGTGGCGTTACAGTTACGTGCGGCTGGAGAACTATAAATCCACCGATGATTTCGTCGATGGCCAAAGCAACTCGATTTCCACCAGCCTATGGACCCGCTGGCGCGCGCCTACGCCCTGGCAAGTGATGGATCGGCCGTTGCGTTATGTTTTGGAAGCCGCCCATTCCACCTTTTTCGGTGATCAGGGCGAGGTGATCGGCTTCGACCACCTCACGTCGCTTGGCGTGGGCATCGAACTCGATTCCAGCAAATATGACATCATCGTAACCCGCACCCGACTGGTGTTCCGCTATCGCTTTGGCCAGGATGTGGAAGGGACCGCCGTGGGCCTGGCGGTAAGTTTCTGACGCGGAATTATTCTTCCAGATACGCGCGGATCAATCGCCATTGGCCGTCGGTTTTGGCAAATTCGAATTGCTCAACCCGGGCGTCTTTTGCATCTGCTTGCGCCTTCACTGAGCTGGTTTGTTCCAGTACCTGCCTCAGTGTCAGCTCCGATAATTCGTCGCCTTCGTAGCGATAGATTTTTTGCGCCAACAATGCGGGAAATACCTGCTTCAGTTTTGCTGAATCCAACTGCTGGCTGGGCATGCTGTCGTCCACGCCTTTCACTTCCAGCGGCATCTTGCTCATTTTTTCCAGCGCGGTGTAATCACTGGCCAGCGCGGCCTTCCTGAATTGCGTCCAGAAGGATTGAAAGTCGACATCGGCGGCAGCCGAGCAACTCAGCGTGAAGAACAAGGTGAACAGCAAACCTAAGCGGCTGAAAACAGACATGCGAGACTCCCGATACAAATTCAACAATTCAGCTGTTTCAATAATTCAACCGTTCAATAATTCACTTGGCCGCCGGCCAACGGAATCCGCGCAGGGCCCAGGATTTTTTCGGGAAGCTCGACACTTTGACCTGGTTGCTTTGATTGCCCCCCAGCAATAAATAATGGGTGGCGGTTTCCTTCACCAGAAATCCTACATGGTTGCCAGACACTGTCAGACTGGAATTGGCAGCGGCTGCGTTACGGATGACGGTGATGGCACCACTTTTCGCGGACGTCTGTGCACCCCAACTGATCCAGCTGGCCGCAGCCGCCGAGTTGGTACCGGTAATCTTGGCTTCCTTGAGCACCCAATTGACGAAAGAGGAACACCAGGCGGTTTCGTCCGTGGTCGCTTTCAGACTGGTGGAAGCGTGGTAACGCAGGATTTGAGGATTGTGCTGGCTGCCGGCGATTTCCCGCTCGCCGATTTCGCGCTGGGCTATCTTCATCCAGGAGCAATCAGCGGGCACCACCACAGGCGTGACAATGGGCTTTTTGACAGCGCCCGGTGATTCCAGTGCCTGCCAGGTTTTGGGGCCGACGACGCCATCCACACCCAAATGATACTGGGCTTGAAACCGTTTAACCGCAGCGTCGGTCCGGGGGCCGAAATCGCCGTCTGCGTGCAACGGGGGTTTGAGCAACAGTCGGCTGTTCAACAATTCCTGCAGCGCCTTGACCTCAGGCCCTTTGTCCCCGATTCGTAAAGTCCTTTTCACAATGCTTTCCCCAAACAACGCAATTGGCGCGCAGTTTAGGGAAAGCGGTTAACGGAATCCACCAAGCAGATAACGTTTCAGAGATTGGAAGTGAGCCGCTTAGAAGCGCCAGCCCACGCCCAAGGAGATCACCGGATAAATATCGAGATCCTTAAGATCGTCCTCCAGGTTCTGTTCTTCCTTGCGCAGTTCTTCCTGCACGGTGGGGTCGGTGGCCATATCCACGGTCAGGCCCGAGCCTTCATCCGTGGCGGTACCGGAGGCGGTCAGGTCCACACTGGGGGAATCCTGCAGCAGCAAGCCGACGTCGACCGACAGCAGCAGCCCACCCTTATTGCTCGGCGAATGGCCCCAGCCCAGGCCGACGTAGGGTTTGAAACCATCGCCCAGCTCGATCAGCGCATCGACCTTCAGATTGTCACTCTCTTCCACAACGTAGGTGGCGTCACCGATTTCGTAGGTGCCGGAACCGCTGCCCACCCCGGTCACTTCGTTGTCCACGCTGAAGCCACCCGCAGTGACACGGAATCCACCGCCGAAGGGATGCCAGTCCAGCAGCACGCCAAAGGACGACAGATCGAGTGTGCCATCGTAGTTGATGCCGTCTTCTTTGAAGGTGTCGTCATAATCCAGTGTGTTGAACTGGCCACGCACGCTGAATTTGTCCGACAGGATGTAGTCTGCTTCCAGGCCATAGCCCAGGGAGCTGATTTTGCCCGCCACGCCCAGGTTGCCGGCGTGAGCAGCGCCGGTGCCGGCCAGCAGAGTCAGAGCCAGGGTGGGCAACAGGCGAAAATGGCGGGATGAGAGCGTCAGGCTCATAGGAATAGTCCTTGTATCGTTTTCGAAATGGGAGGTTGAACGGGGTCGTTGTGAAAGCATAGTTGCGGGCAGCAAGGGCCGCCATTTCCCCTGCGTGAACCAAATCCCATTGGTCCTATCCAATCCTGGACCAATCCGGTATAACACCTCCTTCCCAGCTGATTGATCGATTCTCATGCATCCTCTGTTACTCGCCGCCATTCTTGCCGGTCTGGTGGCTGTCGCTCCTTTCGCCATCGACACCTATCTGCCTGCCCTGCCGCTGATGGCGCAGGACCTGGGTGCCAATATCGAATGGATTCAGGCCTCGATTCCCGCCTACCTGATTGGCGGTGCCATCGGCCAGTTCTTTGGCGGCCCGGTGTCGGACCAGATAGGGCGCAAACCGGTGGGGCTGTTTGGGC
>DATLII010000187.1:0-29703 GCA_035539495.1 Dongiaceae bacterium | reverse complement strand
AATTCAAGCAGGCCATCCATCGGGTGTCCGGTGTCCACGCCGCGGCCGCGCCAGCGCCCCAACATGAAATCCAGATTTACCGGCTCCAGTGAGTCGAAGCAGGCCATGGCCTGATCGGTGCTGCAGGCACCGGCTTTCACGAGTTCCTGAAAAGGGATAGAGCAGTTCACGGCAGCATCCTTAATAACGCGGAAAATGATGGGCTAACCATAGCTGCCCGGCCTGCCGCTGACACTGACCAAAATGCCCAAATACGTTGACCTGCGGTGGCGACGCGAAAACTGTTAACATGCCGCCGCATGGCGTTATCCCAGGAGTTGTATCCATGACAGATTCTTCCCGGCTGGACCGGCGCAGCTTTATTGGCCTGACATTGACCGCGGGCGGTGCCCTGTTGCTGGAATTTCCACTGCAGGCAGAGGCGGCATCTTCCAAATCCGCACCCCCGATCACCGGCTTCTTCGAAATCGGCAGCGACAATCAGATGTACGTGCTGTTGAACCGCCATGAAATGGGTCAGGGCCTGAGTGACGGCATGCGTACGTTGTTTGCGGAAGAATTGAATACCGCGCCGGAACGTATCCGGGTGCGCTTGCTCAGTTCCGGTCCTACGCAAGCCAATGCGTTGGCGCAACCGTTGGATACCTGGGGCAGCGATTCCATCCGCACCAGCTGGGTCCCTGTGCGACAGGCCGCGGCCTATTGTCGTGAAGTGCTATTAAAAGCAGCGGCACTGACGCTGCAGGCACAGGCATCGGGCCGACCTTTGCCACGATTTGAATTGCGCGATGGCTGGGTGCTGGGCCCGCGCGAGCCGATAAAATTTGCCGCCGTGTTGCCGCAGACGCCAGCGGCGGCCCGTCAGGTGGACGTGAAACGAGTGCGTCCAGTCGCGCCGCCCTGGCGTTATATCGGCGAATGGAAAGAGCCGGCCTGGATAAAGGAAAAAGTAACTGGCTCGGTGAAATATGGCTTCGATCGCGCCAGCACATTGGTCGCCTCCATCGAGCGCCCGGACCGTTTCGGCGCCGAACTGGATGGCATGAACGAATCCGCCGCGCTGGCCGTGAAATGTGTTACGGCGGTGATTCCGCTGCAAACGGGTGTGGCGGTGGTGGCTCAACACACCTGGGCGGCGTTGCAAGGGCGCAAAGCATTAGCGGCTCGCTGGCGCGGTGGCGCAGATGTTTCCAGCGCGGCGTTGGGCGATACCCTGGCCGGTCTGCTGGACAAACCGGGTCTCAGCCAGGTGGTTGTCACGGAAGGCGCGGCACCGGCGGGTGCTCCGGCTTTCGAACGTGTCTATCGCTTGCCATTCCTGGCCCACACACCGATGGAGCCGCTAGCCTGTACTGTGTCGGTGAGCAGCAAGCGCTGCTATATTCAGGCGGGTACCCAGCGGCCGAATGCTGTGCGGATGATGGCCGCCGGCATCACTGGTCTGCCTATGAAGGCGATCCAGCTGGACGACGAACTGTCGGGCGGTTCTTTCGGCCGTCGTTTGAGCACGGATTTCATTGCCGAAGCGCTGGAACTGGGGATGCGTCTGCGCAAACCCGTGAAAGTGATTTGGACCCGGGAAGATCAGCTTGCCGGCGGCCAATACCGTCCCCCGGCGGTTATCCGCATGCGCGGCCATGCCGGCCCGAAAGGACAGTTGATAGGGCTGCGGCATCAAGTGGTGAGCACCGCCCGTCTGGCGGAATCCACCACCACGTCCACTGGTGACGGTGGCAGCCTGACCCAATACCTGAAAGGCCTGATGGCGCCGTCACCTGCCAGCAAAACAGCACCTGGTAAAACCGCGGATTACGGCCAGGGTGTGCACCCGTCCAAGCGGGTGGGTGAATCGGCAATAGAAGGCGTGCAGAAATCCCCGTATCGACTGCCGTTCCGCAAAGTGGAGCATGTGCCGGTGGAGCTGGCGGTGCCGGTGGGCTACTGGCGCTCGGTGGGCAACAGTTTGAATATCTTTGCCCAGGAAGTGTTCCTGGATGAATGGGCGGCGCGCTACAAATTGGATCCGCTGTCCCTGCGGCTGCAAATGCTGCCATCCCCATCGCGGTTGCGTTCGGTCGTGGAGCGGGCGGCGGAACTGGCCAGCTGGCCTTACCGCGGCCCGGAAAACGCCATGGGTCTGGCCTGCTTCGCCGGTTATGACACCTATGTGGCAACCGTGGTGCGACTGCAGCCCAATGCTACCGATCCATCCCAAATCGCCGAGATCATTTGTTCCGTCGACTGCGGCATCGTGGTGAACCCGGACAATGTGCGGGGCCAGATTGAAGGCTCGATTCTGATGGGCTTGTCTGCGGCCCTGGGTGAGCAGGTGGTGTTGGAGCAAGGCAAGGTGGTCAGCCGCAACCTGGATACCTATCCGCTGCTGGATATCGGTCGCGCGCCGTCCCTTTACATTGAGGTGGTTCCCAGCGACGCCCCGCCCGGCGGGATCAGCGAACCGGCCCTGCCGCCGGTGGCCCCCGCCCTGGTGAATGCCTGGCGCTTGCGTTCTGGTCAAAATATTGCGAGCCTCCCGTTGTCTGCAGTCAGCCTGCCCAGCTAGAGAGCGTCTCATGATTCCGATTTCCGGCACGACCCGTTGGATGGCGATCATCGCCGATCCGGTGGAACAGGCGAAAACCCCGCTCTGGATGAACGAACTGATCCAGAGTAAAGAGCTGGATGCCGTATTGGTCCCCATGCATGTAAAAGCGGCGGACCTGAAAAGCTGCATTCAAGCCCTCAAAAGCGTGCAGAATTTTGCCGGTGCTGTGATCAGCATGCCGCACAAGAACGCCGTCGTGCCCATGCTTGATGTGATGACGGCGGAAGTGCATTGGACCGGCGCCTGCAATGTCATCTGCCGCAATCGCGATGGCACCCTGTCTGGCACCTTACTGGATGGCGACGGCTTTGTTGCCGGTTTGCGTCAGCGCGAATTCGATGCGAAAGACAAGCGTGTACTGTTGTTAGGTGCTGGTGGTGCTGCTTCTGGCATTGCCTTCGCCATGGCCAAACACGGCGTGGCGTCGCTGCATATTCGCAACCGCACGGGATCAAAGGCCGAGCTGCTCACCAAAAAACTGAAACTGCGTTTCCCCGCCGTGAATTTCCAGTGCGGTCCCTACAACGACCAGGATTTCGATCTGGTGATTAACGCCACGCGACTGGGCATGTACGAAGACGACATGCTGCCACTGTCGGAAAAATTCCTGCAGCCGCATATGTGGGTGGCGGACGTGGTGGTGACGCAGGAAATGACGCCGTTGCTGCAAGTGGCGCAACAGAAAGGCTGCCCGATTCACGGCGGAAAATGGATGCTGGAAACCCAGCTGGAACAAATGCTGGCGTTCATGCTGGATCAATAATCAGGGAATTTTTTCATGTTCAGACGTGTTGTGCTGTGGCGTTTGCGCGCCACCGATCCTGCCCAGAAATCGCTCGATGCGGGCACCATTAAACGCTCACTGGAATCCATGCGGGGCAAAATTCCCGGCCTGGTCGATCTTCAGGTCGGCATCAATGTCGCCACGCTGGCGGATGCATCCGATGTGGTGATGATCGTCGATTTCGAAAATGAAGAAGCGCTGGCCGTTTACGAAAAACACCCGGTGCATGAGCAGGTGAAACCCATCGTCGGGCCGCTGCGGGACGAGCGCCGGGTCGTGGAGTACCATTGCTAAAAAGGAACGTTGCTTATGCGTCTGTACCAGTACCACCCTTCCGGCAACTGCTACAAAATCCGCCTGTTGTTGAATCAATTGCAAATTCCCTACGAGAAAGTGGAGATCGACATTCTCAAAGGTGAATCGCGTACACCGGAATTTCTGCGCATCAATTCCAACGGTCGCATTCCCGTGCTGGAAGTGAACGGCCGTTATCTGCCGGAATCCAACGCCGCGCTGTATTATCTGGCCCAGGGCACACCGTTTTTTCCGCAGGATCGGTACGCTCAAGCTCAAGTATTGCAGTGGCTGTTCTTCGAACAATACAGCCACGAGCCCTATATCGCGACGATTCGTTTCTGGGTGGCCTTTCAAAAATCCACCGTCAAAAATGCCGCTGAAATTCGCCGTCGCAAACCTTTGGGTTACGCCGCATTGGACGTGATGGAACGGCATCTGCAGCAGAATCTTTTTTTCGTCGATAACCGCTACAGCATTGCGGATATTGCGCTGTACGCTTATACCCACGTAGCGGAAGAAGGCGGTTTTGATTTGCAGCGCTTCCCGCATTTGCGCAGTTGGCTGAATCGGATACAGCAACTGCCTGGCTACCTTGGCATTGAAGAGTAGTTTGGACTGAGTTCTGATCAAAAAACGCCCTAAAGAAAATTGCCTGATAAAAGACGAAAAAATTGTCCGACAGTGCTCGGCAGGGCGTAATACCTACCGCTATACTCAGCTTTGTCGTGGACACTCGTGCCCATTACAACCTCAATGAGCGAATGAACGTCCGGCAAGTGAATGCCGTTGTGTGCGCAGCCCTGTGAAGCGTTCACCTCATCCAGCAAGGAGAGACTCTAAGGAGAGCCCCATGGAAGAAGCTCGTAAGCTCAGGACCATTCTCTACCCCCTCGCCCGTGACATCCGCAATTTGTCCACGTTTGTTGCTAACATCAACAATGTGCTGCAAGCCGATGCTCAACGTTTTGTGGTGGGCGCGCCGGTAGGTTTGCTCAGCATTCGCAACAGTGTGCGCAGCCTGAATAAAAATGTACGCGCGATGAAGGACGTGAACGACATCGCGTTGCAGGAAAGCAGCGTAGCAGCGGCATTGTCGGAAACTACGGGTATTCCATTATTGCGGCCAGCGTTGCAACTCAATTTGCTGTCGCGCAACGCCAAACAGGCGATCGATCGTACGCACACCGGCGTGGTGCGTGTCGAAGGCTATCTCAATCCTGTGTTTGTCTTCATGGCTGCGCTGATTCCAGTGGTGGAATCCATGCAAGCCGAGGTGCAGGCGCTGGATGAAAAAATGTCGCTGTTCAAAAAAGCAGTGTCGCGTCTGTCAGATCAGGAGCTGACATCGGGTTTGCCATTGGCAGTGGAAAAGCAGCTGGAAACCTTGATTCCTCAGTTCTCCGTGATCGAACAGGAAACCGCGGACGTGGCAGCCCAGGTAGGTTTGCTAATGGGCAAGATGAACCGGTTATCGGAACTGAGCAGCAAACTGGAAGTATTACTGCGCATGAGTTCCGCGCTGGATGGATCGCTGCAGGATCTGGTGCCGGCAATGGCGGTATTGAAAACCCTGGGCAGCGTGCTGAATCAGGCGCAAAAGCCGCAGGATTTGCAGGCCGCACCATTGGAGCGGCGTGTTGCTGATGCTGTTGCCGGTTTGAAATTGCCAGTGGATACGCTGGCGCAACTGGAAATGCGCCTGGCCCATCAAATGGACCGTTACATTCTGCCGATCATGCAGCCCTTGCAGGATCTGGCGGAACAGTTGCGGCCGCGCATTCCTTCCACCCACGAATTGAACGGGTTGGAGAGCACGCTGGTGGCCCAGAGCATCCGCTTTGGCAATGTGGGTAAACTGCTGACCCGGCTGTTCGGCAATCTGGATCGCCTGATCGCTCAGGTGAAGCAGGCGACGCACGCAGCCTGACTCTTTTGTCTGACCCTTCATTCTGGGCGTTGGCCGGCATACAATGGCGCACCTTCAATGACTTCCGCGGTGCGCCATGGAACTGACCGAACAGCTGCTGGGTGATTGCTCGCCCTATATTTCCAACCTGGTTTACGACGTCGATGTGCGCATGCTGTTCATCGAGTGCTTCGATGACCCGGATGCCCAGAATCCGCTGCTGCGGATCGTGTTTCCGGGCATCCTGTCCTATGCCGAAACCAGCCTGATCAATGAACCGGAAGATGAAACGGTGGACGACATCGTCAGCATCGAGCGGCTGGATGCGCGCAAGATCGTGATCACGACCTATAAGAAAGAAATCCTGCTGACCCTCACCGAAGAGCCGTTTGTGGAAGACATCGACGGTGAGGACAACGACTGAGCGGGCAATAACAAGAGAAAATGCAGTTGCCCGGTTGAATCAGCCGGGCTTTGAAGGGGCCTGGCGTTATCGACAGGCCCTGGCACATCAGGCATTAGAGCAAGCAGGTTTTAACGTAAACCGTATTTAACGTAGACCCTACTTAACGTAAAAAAGTACCGATCTGCTCACCCATCCGGGTGGGCGCGCCTTCTCGCACTGTCTCGCTCCACTTCACCACGCCCGGGCCAAACAACACCACTGCGGTGGAGCCCAGTTTGAAGCGGCCCATTTCGTCGCCTCGCTCCAGCCGGATCTGTTGTGGCTGGGAATAGTCGGTGACTTTCAACTGCCGTTTCGGCGGAGTTACCAGCCCGGCCCACACGGTTTCCACGCTCGCCACGATCATGGCGCCTACCAGGATTACCGCCATCGGTCCTACATCTGTATCGAAAATTGCCACCACACGTTCATTGCGTGCGAACAGTGCTGGCACTTGCTGCGCGGTGAGCGTATTCACTGAAAATAATTTTCCCGGCACATAAATCATTTCTTTCAGCACGCCGCTGTATGGCATGTGTACACGGTGGTAATCGCGGGGCGACAAATAGATGGTGGCAAAATCGCCGTGGCGAAACGGTGCGGCGCGGGCCGCATCACCGCCCAGCAATTGCGTCAGCGTGTAATGTTGGCCCTTGGCCTGAAAAATTCGCTCGTCATCGATTTTGCCGGCTTGGCTGACGGCGCCGTCGGCGGGACAGGCGACGCCGCTGTCAGTGATCGGGCGCACGCCTTCACGTAACGCGCGGGTGAAGAAATCGTTAAACGTTGCATAAGCATGAGGATCAGGCTCGGCGGCGATGCTCATGTCGATGTTGTAGCGTTTGACGAAAAAATCCACCAGTGTGTTGCGGATTTCGGGAACGCGGGAATCCGCCAGCAAGCCCATGAAGCGGGACAGCAAATGCTGCGGCACCAGATATTGGGACAGGACGCTCAGGCGATTCAGCACGGAATCAGTCATGGGATTCTCTCGATTCGGTTACAGACAAAAAAGAACGGAAAAAACAGTGCACGGCACCGGTTGGACCAGTGCGATGTCAGTGGGTTTCCACCGGCGTGGCCGGATCGTTGCCCCATTCGGACCAGGAACCCGGGTAGGCGTTGATATGGGGGAAGCCCAGCACTTTTCCAACCAGGTAGGTGAAGCCGGAGCGGTGGTGGGTTTGACAGTGAGTGACGATGGTTTTATCCGCAGTGATACCCAGGGAGGCCAGTTCCTGGCGCAGCTTTTCGGGATCGCGGATGCGCAGGTGGTTGTGCGGGTCCATGGCACGGGTCCATTCGTAGTTCACGGCGCCGGGAATATGGCCGTTCTTCTGGGCACTGACCCGATTGCCGAAATATTCGTCGCGGGAACGGGCATCCCAGATCACATAGTTCGGGTCTTTCAGGTGGGCCAGGATGTCTTCCTTGGTCTTGATGCCGTTGCTGGTGTAGTGGGCGGTGTACTGGCTGGGCTCGGGGCGGGCGATGCCAGATTCCAGCTTGCGCCGCTCGGCAATCCAGGCGTGCAGGCCGCCGTTCAGATAGGAATAGTGGCGATGGCCGATCACATCCAGGGTCCAGATCAGGCGTCCGGCCCAGCCGCCACCTTCGTCGTCGTAGGCCACCACATGGGTGTCTGGCGTCAGGCCGATGGAGGACATGACCCGTGACATCAGATTTTCTGCGGGCAGTTTTCCCGGCCCCGGCGGTACGCCGCGGGACAATTGGGTGAACGGCAGGAACACGGCACCGGGAATATGCGCGGTGGCGTACTGTTCCGGGCGACACAAATCCACCACCAGCAGGTTGGGGGTGCCCAGCAGGGGCTCCAGTTGCGCCGGTTCAATGACCAAGGGCAGGTCCAGGCGACTTTCAGTCATTCGGTTTCCTTCAGGTACAGACAAGGTCCCGGGGGAATGCGGTGCGAGCGGGACAGGATTGCTGCCAGTGTACTTGATGCCCGCATCCGGGCTCAAAATTTTTAACGCTATTCATTGGTCTAGCTCAGGGGCTGCCGTCTTGGCGGCCACGGGTTATCAGGCGTTTGCTGCAGGCGGTGCAGGCGGCTTTGAATGCGCTGTATTCCTGGTTGGACAGGGTTTGGCGCATGTCGGTGCCCAGGTCGGCATAGATCAGGCCGAACGGACCGCGATGATCAAATACCGACATGACGAAGAATTCGCTGGCCTGACTGGCCTGCTTGAGCGAACCCGGCACCAGCGCATTCATGGGATTGGGGCGGTCGGGGCTGATCCAGACGCTGGCCGATTGCTTCAGCAGATGCGTAAACAGGTTCACCGGCCGCAGCTCGACCTTCAGCCGTTGCAGGCCTGGATAATGGTCGCAGCCGAACGCCTGCAGGCTTTCCACCTGATCGGTCTGGCGCTGGTGAAGCATGGCCACAACCCGGGTCAACGTCGTACAGGCGTGCAGTTGGTTCGCTACTAACTTCAAATCGTCCTGGGCGCTACTGTCGCGCAGCGGGTCCTGTAGCGTGCGCAAAAATTGTTCGAAGGTTTGTTTGAGCTCCGGGGAGCGGAAGCCGGCATGACGGTTCGAGGTATCGGCACGGGCGATGGGTGGCGGTGGGACATTCAGCAGGCGGTCGCGGTCCAGCTCCGGGGGCAGATTATTGTTGGGCAAGCCAATGGGCGCCGGGCGCGGTGGTGCTGCCGCGGGTTTGGTCAATGTGGGTTTGGCGGGCGTGGGCCGGGTTGGCTGAGTGGCTGACGCCTGCGCTTTGGCCGGAGCTGCGCGCAATTTATCGACAGCCGCCGACAGTTGGCGCAGTTTTAAGCGCCGGCGTCGGCGTGGTTGCACCGGCCACACCAGATTGGCGGCGGGAGCCACTACACCCGGCACGGTCCATTCATGGGAAATGGCCAGCGCGCAGTCGCGGATCAGGGTCGGCAACTCTTCCTCGGGAATATTCAGGTAAACGGCCGCGATCGCGATGCAGCGCCGGCTGCCGGGGGAATACCAGTCCAGCGCCAGTTCCTTCGTTAACCATTCGCCCATATGCAAAGTGGCGCCGGCGGAGCGGATGAGGTGGCCGTGATGATCGCGGGCGGGCAGGCGGTAGTTCGGGTCGCGGCGGGTGTCGCGGGTGCGACGCAGCAGGAAGCCGGCGTCAGGTAATTGAGGGCTGTCCAAACACTCCAGCACATCGGCAGGGAAGCGCCAGCGCTGGCCCAGACCGAGGGCAATCTCATCAAGGCTGCAGCCGAGCACGGCTTGTTCGGCGTGACGGGGCGGAATGCGTTCCTGCCGGATCAAACGATCGATGATCTGCATGTCGCTGCCGGCCCGATGCCATAGCGACCATTCTGCTGCACCGTGCAACAGGGCCGCCTGCAGCAGATGGTCGGCGCCAGGCTGGCTGCGGTAGCGGGTCCAGGCGCCAATTTGAGCCAGCGTGTGCACGCTGTTGCCGATTGCGCGTAAATACGGATGCAGCGCCGGATCGTTGGGATCACCGCGCAGTGGTTGCAGGGTGCTCAGCAGTGCGCGCAGTTTGTCCAATCCCATCAGCGACACGCAGTGCTGAATATTGCCCGGCACACCACCCAGCCGACGCCCGAACAGTCGCTGGCATTCCCGCAATAAATGCAGGCTCAATACCGGATCGCTGGCGATAGTACGTGCCACTTCCTGCAGCGGCACTTCACGTTTCTTCAGCAGCGCCTGTACCCGCGGATACGGCGCGGGCAGCACGGGCAGCAATTGCTCATCCAGCCGCGGTAGCCATTGCTGCAATGCATCACTCTGTTTGGCGGTGGCCATGATCACCTTGATGCGGTTGTTAAATCGAAGGAACTGAACTTAACTTTCAAACTATAGACCCGTTGGCAAACTATAGACCTTATGGACTTTTCCCCGCTTTATTTATGTTGAAACTGGCCGGACTTGCAGTGGTGTTGGGCAGCGTGTTGGGTGGGTATATGCTTTCCCATGGCCAACTGTTGGCGCTGTGGCAGCCGTACGAATTGCTGATCATCCTTGGTGCGGCGATCGGCGCGTTTCTGATTTCCAATCCCGGTGTGGTGGTGAAGGATACGCTGGGTGCCTTGGGCCGTAACCTGAAGGGCAAGCACTACGGCAAGGACATGTACATGGATCTGCTGTCGCTGCTTTACGAGATTTTCAACAAGGCCCGCAAGAATGGTCTGATGGCGATCGAAGAGGATGTGGAGACGCCCGAGTCCAGCGAGATCTTCAACCGTTTTCCCCGCGTCACCATGGAACATCACCTGATGGATTTCATCTGCGACTACTTGCGGATCATGGCGGCGGGCAACCTGTCGGCCATCGAGCTGGAATCGCTGATGGATCAGGAAATCGAAACCGCGTTGCACGAATCCATGGCCGCATCCCACGCCGTCAGCAAGATATCGGATGGTTTGCCGGGCTTCGGTATCGTGGCGGCGGTTATGGGTATCGTAATCACCATGGGCGCCTTGGGCGGCCCGCCGGAAGTGCTGGGCCATCACGTGGCGGCGGCGTTGGTGGGTACTTTCCTGGGTATTCTGCTGGCGTACGGTTTCATTGGCCCGCTGGCGGTGTCGCTGGAACACATGGCCACTGAGGACATTAAAGCCCTGGCTTGCGCCAAGACTGCTATCCTGGCCATGGTAAACGGTATTCCGCCGCAACTGGCGGTGGAATTCGGCCGCAAGGCCATCGGTTCCCACGAACGTCCCACCTTCAAGGAACTGGATGATCATCTGCGGGGCCGCTGATGGAATTTGAAAACACCGGCAAACCGATTGTCATCAAACGGGTTAAGAAGGTGGTCGGTGGCCATCATGGTGGCGCGTGGAAAGTGGCATTTGCTGACTTTGCCACGGCGATGATGGCGTTCTTTCTGCTGCTCTGGTTGTTGGAAGCGGCGACGCCCAAACAGCTCAAGGCTGTGTCTGGTTATTTCAGCGATCCCTCTGCATTTACCGAAGGCGGCTCGCCTTATGCCGTCGATTTGGGCGGTGGTCTCAAAGACGACGAATATTCCGGTGATTCCCCCGAAGAGACGCCCGAATCCACGCCGGTGTCGAAAGGGATGAAGGCGGACGAGCAAACCATCGAGGACATGGCGCGGGAAATCGAAGCGCGCAAAATGCAGGAATTGAAGCGCACGCTGGATGCCCGCATCGAAGAAAATCCCGCGCTGGAGAAATTCAAGGACCAGATCATCATGGAGGTCACGCGCGATGGTCTGCAGATCCAGATCGTCGACAAGGAATCGCGGCCCATGTTTGACAGCGGCAGCGACGTGATCAAGCCCTACATGAACGACATTCTGATGGCGCTGGCGGAAACCATCGGCACGGTGCCCAATCATTTAAGCCTGTCGGGCCACACGGATGCCCAGCAATTTGTCGACAGCCCGGATTATTCCAACTGGGAATTGTCGGCGGATCGCGCCAATTCGGCTCGTCGTTCGCTGCTGCAAGGCGGGGTGAAGGAAGATCAATTGGCGCAGGTGGTGGGCTTGTCGTCGTCGGTGCTGTTCAAAAAAGATGATCCCAACAATCCAATCAACCGCCGCATCAGCATTCTGGTGATGAACCAGGAATCGCAAAAAGATCTGAAGGAAATGCAGGAAGGTGGCACTCCGCCGTCTGAGCGCGCGACCTTACCGGAAGATCCGGATTTCAAGGCGCCGGAAATTGAGCAGCCGGAAGCGGGCGTCGAGGCTCCAGAGCCGGTGAAAGGCGATGTCACTGTCACCAACGACGGCGACAAACAGAAATTGCAGCAGCAGGAAGCATTTGAAAAACTGCGCCAGACAATGACCCGGCGTCAGAATGGAGAAGCGCCGACGACACCTGGGCAAACCGCTCCACCAGCTGCCGATAGCGCGAAACCGCCGGCGTCAACTCCGCCTGCCGCTACGCCACCAGCAGCAGACAAACCGGCTACGCCGGCCAAACCCAAAGACAACGACGAGTTTTTCTGAAGCAGTGATGGTTGCGGGCCGCACCACTCTGCCTCACCGATATTTCGTGCAGCGATTCCTTACAAGGCTTCCTGAACCCACTTGATCCCCACCTTGCGGATCGCATCGCCTTCCATTTCCGCCACCACCAGCTTGGCGCCACCTTCCCGGATCTTGTCGCCCACCACGCAGTGACCGCCGAAACGCCGCGCAATGTATTCGCCCAGCGTGATATCCGGCGTGTCCTGCGGCACGTTGATGTGCAAGCCGTAAAACGCGCACACATCCGCCAGATGCGCGGAACCATCCAGCATGAAATCGCCGAAGAAATGATGACCGTCCAAATGTTCCGGCGCTGCGGTGGTGGAGAACAGACGACTGATGTCCGGCAAATTCTGCGTATGGCCAATCACGCATAAGTGATCGTCCAGATGCAACTCGGTATCACCGTTGGGATAAATCACCTGGGTGCCACGAAACACGGCCGCGATACGGGATTCCGCCGGCATGCGCAATTGACGCACTTGCCGGTTGGTGGCGGTGGAGCGCTCGTCGAGCTGGAAAATAAAAATCTCGTGCTCCTGCGGCGTCGGCATTTCCAATGCCATCCGTTGTGCGGGCTCGGGTTCCGGCGGTACTTCCACCCGACACAGCCGGGCAGCGATGGGCAGCGAGAAACCTTGCGTTGTCAGCGACACCAGCACCACCACGAACGCGACGTTGAACAGCAGTTGCGCTTGGGGATGCCCGGCCATCATCGGGAACAGCGCCAGAATGATCGGCACCGCGCCGCGCAATCCCACCCAGGAAATGAAGAATTTTTCCCGCCCGGAAAAGACAAAGGGTACCAGGCTCAACCACACCGCCAGCGGCCGCGCCACCAGCGTCAGCCAAATCGCTACGAACAACGCGGGAAGCGCGTAATGCATCATGCTGCTGGGGGTGACCAGCAAACCCAGAATCAAAAACATGCCGATTTGGCTGAGCCAGGCGGCACCGTCCAGCACCTGCAGAATGCCCTGTTTGTTGCGCAGACGTTTATTGCCCAGCAGAATCCCCACCAGATACACCGCCAGAATGCCGCTGCCGTGCACGGCACTGGTCGCCGCAAAAATCAGCACGCCACCAGAGCACACCAGCAGCGCATACAAACCCGCCGCCAGCTGCAGTGAGTTCACGGTGCGCAGCAGCAAGAAGCCACCCGCAATGCCCATCAAGGCGCCGATACCAAATTGCTTCAGCAGATTCACCAGCAGCGTCATGCCGAGGCCATGATCGGCCTGCATGGTAATTTCCAGCAGCGCGATGGTAAGAAACACCGCCATCGGATCGTTGGAGCCCGATTCGATTTCCAGTGTCGCGCCCACCCGTTGCTGCAGATGCACGCCGCTGTTGTTGAGCAGCGAGAATACCGCTGCTGCATCGGTGGAACCCACAATCGCGCCCAGCAGCATTGCCACCCATATCGGCAGATCCAGCAGCCAGGCGGCAAACGCGGCAGTGACGCCTACTGTGACCAACACCCCCACCGTCGCCAGTGACAACGCAGGCCACAACGCCACGCGAAACGATTCCGCCCGCGTGCGCATACCGCCATCCAGCAGGATGATGGCCAGCGCCAGGTTACCGATCAGGAATGAGGCGGGATAATTGTTGAAAGGAATTTTGCCGAGGCCATCTTCGCCGGCCAGCATGCCCAGCGCCAGGAACAGCAGCAGTAAAGGAAAGCCGACGCGGGATGACACCGAGGTGAGCACGATGGAAAGCAGCACCAGCACGGCGCCGATGGTGAGGGCGGTGTAGGTAAAGTCCACGGCGGACGTTGTCCCGGATGATGAAGTCGAATTTCAGTCTAACGGATTTCCTGCAGCGATTGCAGGATCGCAAAATAATTTCGCAGCCGTTGGGGGTGGACGTCGCCGCGTTCCGTTGCAGCGCGCAGCGCACAGCCGGGTTCGTTGCCGTGACTGCAGTCGCGGAAGCGGCAGTCGAAGCGCCAGGGATCGAAGTCGCGGAAGCCTTCGATCAGGTTGGCGGGTTCCAAATGCCACAGGCCAAATTCGCGAATGCCCGGTGAGTCGATCAGGCAACCGCCACTGGGGAAATGGAACAGCCGTGCGTTGGTGGTGGTGTGGCGGCCCAGGCGTGAGTTTTCCGATAACTCGCCCACCTTGGCATTGACGCCCGGCAGCAGCGCATTCACCAGCGACGATTTGCCGACGCCGGACTGGCCCACGAATATCGAGGTGTGTTGATCCAGTTGTTGCTTCAATTCATCCAGGCCACGTTCGGTTTTGGCGGAAGACTCCAGCACCGGGTAACCGATGGCGCGGTAGAGGTTCAGCAATTCGTCGATGGCGGCTTCGTTCAGCTCAGTGAGCAGATCGGTTTTATTGAGCAGGATCTTGATGGGGATGTTCTGCAATTCTGCCGCCACCAGATAGCGATCGATCAGCACGCTGGAGGGGGCGGGTTCCGGCGTGATCACCAACACGATGAAATCGATATTGGCGGCTACGGGTTTGAGTTGGCCGCGAGGATCGGGACGTGACAGCAGCGAAGTGCGCGGCAGCACGGCCTCGATCACGCCGTGGGACTGACCCTGGCGCAATACCACCCGGTCGCCCGCCACGATGGCGCCCACATTGGCGCGAAAATGGCACTGCAGGGCCGTGGTCGGGGTGGTTGTTTGGGGCTCGTGCACTTGGACTTCCACCAGCGTCCCGAAATGGGCCACCACCAGGCCTTCCTGTTCGTGCCCGAGCTCCTCACCGTCGGATTCCACCCGCTGCGTCTTGCGATCCAGCCGGGCGGCCTTCTCCTCCTGGATTTTCTGAATGCGCCAGTTCTGCTGGCGGGTGAGTTTGCGTTTGCTCATGGGATCTCGGGGTGGAAAACCAGTGCGGTTGGGTATTCTACGTTATTATTGAGCATGGTCTGCGTTGCAGCTAATCAAGGATTCCCTATGACCGACAAAAAAAACAACCTGATCTGGATCGACCTGGAAATGACCGGCCTCGATCCCGACAGCGATGTCATCATCGAAATCGCCACCATCGTCACCGATGCCCACCTGAACGTTCTGGCGGAAGGCCCTGTGTTCGCCGTGCATCATAGTGACGAGACCCTCGCCCGCATGGACGAATGGTGCGTACGCACCCACGGGCAGTCCGGCCTGACCGACCGGGTGCGCGCCAGCAAGTTCGACAGCGCTCAGGCGGAACAATACACACTGGATTTTCTGGCCCAGTGGAGTGACAAACGTGCCTCGCCCATGTGCGGCAACAGCATCTGCCAGGACCGCCGTTTCCTCTACCGCCATATGCCGCGGCTGGAAGGCTTTTTCCATTATCGCAACCTGGATGTCAGCACGGTGAAGGAACTGGCGCGGCGCTGGAAGCCCGATGTGCTGGACGGCATGAGCAAACAGGGCGCGCACCTGGCGCTGGATGACATTCGTGAGTCCATTGCCGAGTTGAGGCATTATCGGGAGCGGTTTTTCAAACTCTGAACTGCGGTGAAGCAGCAACCTGACGGAGGCGCTTCGCAGACTGAATCTACGTAGCATCGCTGTGTGTTCGAACCGCAGAGAGAAGCCGTTGATGGTTTGGGGCACGCCACAAGTACATCCCTGTAGGCTCGTCAGCGGCCCCTTCGGGCCCTGCCATTCGCGAATACGCTCAAGGCGTTCGCAGCCGGAAAAATATATTTTTCCTGAATGGCTGCTCCCCCATGGCCGCTGACGTCCCCAAACCATCACCGGCTTCTCTCTGCTCTGTGAAGTGGCACTTTCTTTCTCCACTTTGCTGCGGAGGTGGGATCAGCTCGTTTGCTTCCGCCGCTGCTCCTCCAGCGCCCACAACAAATGCTCCTTCACCATATCTCCCGCCGTTTCCAACCGCTGACTCAACGCAGCCACAATCTGCTCCGAATAGGGCGCATTACCCAGCCCCACCGCCAGATTACGCTGCCAGCGCTCATAACCAATCCTTCGAATGGCCGAGCCTTCGGTCTTCTGCAAATACGTCGATTCATCCCAAGCAAACAAATCCAGCAGCGACGCATTTTCCAGTAAATGCCGGGGCAGAAAGTCCACTTCCTGCGTAATTTTCGCGAACCGATTCCAGGGACACACCAGTTGGCAGTCATCGCAGCCGAACACGCGATTACCCATAGGCCGACGCAATTCTTCCGGAATTGGCCCATGCAATTCGATGGTCAGGTAGGAAATGCATTTGCGCGCATCCAGCTGATACGGCGCCACAATCGCCTGCGTAGGACAGATATCAATGCAGGCGCGGCACTGGCCGCAGTGCGGCGTCACCGGCGGGTCCACCGGCAGCGGCAGATCGGTATAAATCTCGCCGAGAAAAAACCACGAGCCCGCACTGCGATCCAGCAACAACGTATGTTTGCCGATCCAGCCCAGGCCGGATTTTTCTGCCAGCGCTTTCTCCAGCACCGGCGCGCTGTCGACAAAGGCGCGATAACCGAACGGCCCGATCTCCGACTGAATCTTCTCGCCCAATTGCGTCAGCCGCCGCCGGATCAGCTTGTGGTAATCGCGGCCCAGCGCATAGCGGGAAACATAGGCGCGAGTGGGATCATTCAGCACGGCTTCGGTATGCGTGTCCGCCGCCAGATAATCCATCCGTGCCGTGATCACCCTTAACGTTCCCGGCTGCAATTCGGCTGGGCGGCTGCGTTTGCTGCCGTGGCGCGCCATGTACTCCATCTCGCCGTGAAAACCCTGTGCCAGCCAGCGCTCCAGATATTGTTCGTGCTGCGCCAGATCCACGTCCGCCACCGCGATTTTCTGAAAGCCCAGCGCTTCGCCCCAGGCTTTGATCCGGGTCGCCAGGGCAGTGTAGTCAGGCTCGGGCGGATGCAAGGTAGAACCTCATGGCCAGGGGGAATCTCATGAAAAGGGTGTCTGTGATATAACAGGCCGATCGATGACGGGGGATTTCATGACGCAGACGGTGTCGCAACAGTATACCAGCGAATGTCCGGCGGACCTGTACCGCGCTGCCGGCGTGCGCGAGCTGGACCGGGTGGCGATTCAGGAGCAGGGCATCCCCGGTTTTGAGCTGATGTGCCGCGCCGGCACCGCCGCGTTTGCACTGTTGCAGGAACGTTGGCCAACAGTGCGTCGTCTGGTGTTGATGTGCGGTATCGGCAATAACGGTGGTGATGGCTATGTAATAGCAGCACTGGCGCAGCAGGCAGGCCTGCAACCGCTGGTACTGCAGGTGGGTGATGCCAATAGGATTCAGGGTGATGCTCTGCTGGCGTTGCAGTGGGCGCAATCCAAGGGCGTGGCCATCCGGCCTTTTCCCGGTGCCATTCCCACGGCGGATCTGATTGTCGACGCCTTGCTGGGAACCGGACTGTCCGGCCCAGTGCGTCCTGACTACGTTGCCGCCATCGACGCTATCAACTGCTCTGGTCTGCCTGTGTTGGCAGCCGATATTCCCTCCGGCCTTTGCGCCGATACTGGCAGTGTGTTGGGATCTGCAGTCCGCGCCGACGCCACCATCACCTTTATCGGCATGAAGCAGGGTCTACTCACCGGCCAGGCGCCGGATCATGTTGGCGCGTTGTTCTTCGCCGGGCTCGACGTGCCGCCTGCTGTTTACGGGGCCGTGGCTCCTGCCGCTACTTCGGTCACCCCCGCTTATATAAAGGAATGGCTGCCACCCCGTTCCCGTCTGGCCCACAAGGGTTCTAACGGTCATGTATTGGTGATTGGGGGTGACCATGGCATGGGCGGCGCGGTGGCCATGGCGGCCGAGGCAGCCGGTCGTGTCGGTGCAGGCTTGGTATCGGTGGTGACCCGGCCCGAGCATGTGGCGCCTATTCTCACGCGTCGACCCGAGTGCATGGTCACTGCCAACACCGACTTGCAGCCGCTGTTGCACAAGGCAACCGTCATTGTGATCGGTCCTGGGCTGGGACAGAGTGAATGGGGGCAGGCGCTGCTGCGGCAGAGTCTCGCCAGCCCACTGCCACTGGTGTTAGATGCCGATGCCCTCAATTTATTGTCCAAATGGCATGAGCAGAACGATCCCCTGACACGGCGCGGCAACTGGGTGATCACCCCCCATCCGGGCGAGGCGGCTCGCTTATTGCGTGCAAAGGGCGCCAATCTGCGCGAAAACACCACCGAACTACAACGTAACCGGTTTGACACCGTACTCGCGCTTCAACAACAATACGCCGCCGTTGCCGTCCTCAAGGGCGCTGGCAGTTTGATTGCCGGCAGCGACGGCCGCATATGGTTGTCCCGCACCGGCAATCCGGGCATGGCCAGCGGCGGCATGGGGGATGTGCTCAGTGGCGTGATCGGCGCATTGATCGCCCAGGGGCTAACGCTGGAACAAGCGGCTGCAGCCGGTGTCTGGATGCATGGCGCCGCAGCAGACAAAGCTGCGGCCCAGGGCGGTGAGCGGGGAATGCTGGCCACGGATCTGATGCCGTGGCTTCGGCAATTGGCAAACGGCAGCAGGTGAAGCGACATGAGCGAACTGCACTGGACACTCGCCTCCGAGGCGGACACGCTGGCACTGGGTCAGCGTCTGGCAGCCGTGCTGGCGCAGGGCGGTGTGCTTTACCTGCAGGGCGATCTGGGGGCGGGTAAAACCACGCTCAGTCGGGGCCTGATCCAGGCGTTGGGCCATGCCGGTGCCGTAAAAAGTCCCACCTATACGCTCGTCGAACCCTACGACCTGCCCCGGGGCAAGCTCTACCATTTCGATCTTTATCGCCTCAACGACCCTGAAGAGCTGGAGCTGATCGGCATTCGCGATTATTTCGCGCCGTCTGCCATTTGTGTCGTGGAGTGGCCCGACAAAGGTGGCGATTCCATTCCCGAGCCGGACCTGATTCTGGAGCTGGAAACTGCCGGCACTGGCCGTAGCGCTACCTTGATACCCAATACCCAGTTGGGGATGCTGATGGCCAAAAACCTGGCATGATTTACAAGAAAAACCGCCAATAATTTACCTTTCATGGCGCTCGAGCAATGAAAATTTGACCAGCGGGCAAAAAAAGCCTAAATAGTGCTTGTCAAAAGTGCAGAAAGCTCATGAGGTTAGAAAACCCTTTGCATTACTCCTTTAGCAAATTGCTCCAAGCCCTGATGTTGCTTGGCGCTATCCTATTCGCTCCGGCTTCCCTGGCACTCGAGAAAATCACCAGCGTGCGCGTTTGGCAGGCACCGGATAACACGCGCCTGGTGTTCGATTTGAGCGGCCCGGTGGAGCATCAATTGTTCACCCTGCAGAACCCGGATCGGGTGGTGATCGATCTGATTCAGGCGGATAAAGCACCGACTATCAACCTGCAGAGCCTGAAGGGCGGGTTGATCAGCAATGTGCGCAGCGGCCCCCAAGGCACCAACGGATTGCGGGTAGTACTGGATATCTCACAACCTCTGCGGCCTAAGAGTTTCCTCCTTAAGCCCAACGCCCAATATGGCCACCGCCTGGTGGTGGATCTGTTCCAGGTGGAAACGGCGGTGGCGCAGAGCGCACCGGTTCCGACTCCAACGGCTGCGTCGACGCCAACAACTACACCTGCTCCAGCGGTCACCGGCGTCCCATCGCCCACCACGTCCATGCAGCCTGCGCCAAACGCTGGTGGGGCAAAACCAGCCGCCACTGCCAAACCACCCCTGGTGCCGACACCCTATCCCGGACCTGTCGCCCAATCGCCTTCCACTGTGCCGGCGCCTGCTCCAGCCACTGGCGCACCCAAGCCCGCTAGTACTGCTGGCGGGCGCGACATCATCATCGCTATCGACGCGGGCCACGGTGGTGACGACCCTGGTGCCAGCGGCCCCCGCGGCACGCGGGAAAAGGACGTCGTGCTGCAGATTTCTCGCCGCCTCTACAACACCCTCAACGCAGAAAAAGGCGTGAAGGCGGTGTTGGTGCGCAACGGCGACTACTTCCTGCCGTTGGCCAGCCGGCGCGAGATCGCCCGCAAGAAATACAAGGCTGACCTGTTCGTCTCCATCCACGCCGACGCGGCTCACAATCGCAAGGCGCATGGCGCCTCGGTATTCGCTCTGTCTCGCAGTGGGGCGACGAGTACGCTGGCCCGGGTGCTGGCGGAAAAGGAAAACGAATCCGACATGATTGGCGGCGTTAGCCTGGACGATAAGGACGAAATGCTTGCCTCCGTGCTGGCGGATCTGGCGATGGAAGGCAGCATGGAGCACAGTCTGAAAGTGGGCGGCATCGTGCTGGGCGAAGTAGGCCGCCACACCCGGCTGCACAGCCGGCGGGTGGAGCAGGCCGGTTTTGCCGTGCTGAAAACGGCAGACATTCCGTCGATCCTGGTGGAAACCGGTTTCATCTCCAATCCGTCCGAGGAAACCAAGCTGCGTTCCGAAGCACATCAGACCACTCTGGCCCGGGCCATCAGCAAGGGCCTGGTCGCCTACTTCGACCAGCATCCGCCACCAGGCACCTATTTCGCCAATCGCAATGCCGGCGGCAGCGTCGTGGCAATGGCGGGCGACAATCGGCAGCACCGCATCGAAAAAGGCGAAACCCTCTCCCACATCGCCCAGCGTTATCAGGTCAGCCTGGCCAGCCTGATGCGGTACAATGCCCTCGACAACTCGGGCACCGTCCGCGTGGGCCAGGTGCTGCGTATCCCCAATTCCTGAACGAAAGGTTTTCGTCTTGGCCAAGATCAATCGCCTCACCCCCCGCCTGGCCAACCAGATCGCGGCGGGGGAGGTTGTCGAACGTCCCGCCTCTGTGGTGAAAGAGCTGCTGGAAAACAGCCTGGATGCCGGTGCCACCCGCCTGGACATTGATGTGGAAGACGGCGGTATCAAATTGATCCGTATTCGCGACAATGGCGGCGGCGTCGAGCAGGACGATTTGCCGCTCACCATCGCCCGTCACGCCACCAGTAAGATTCGCGATCTGGACGATCTGGAAGGTGTCGCTACCCTGGGCTTCCGCGGCGAAGCGCTCGCCAGTATCAGTTCTGTGTCGCGCTTGTCGCTGACATCCAGCCCCGATGGCACCGGCGCAGGCTGGAAAGTACAGGCGGAAGGCCGCGATATGGAATCCGTCATCGCGCCCGCCGCCCACAGTCAGGGCACCACGGTGGAAGTGCGCGACCTGTTCTTCAATACACCCGCCCGGCGCAAATTTCTGCGCACCGACAAAACCGAATTCAACCATCTGGAAGAAGTGGTAAAGCGCTTGGCGCTGAGCCATTTCACGGTCGGGTTCACCCTGCGCCACAACCAGCGGATAGTGCATGCGCTGAAGCCGGCAACGGACGATGCTGAGCAGGACCGCCGCGTCGGCAGCTTGTGCGGCAGCAATTTCGTGGCGAACGCCGTGCGTGTCGATACCCAAACACCAGGGCTGCGTTTGTGGGGGTGGCTCGGTCTTCCTACGTTCTCCCGCAGTCAGGCTGATCTGCAGTATTTCTTCGTCAATGGCCGCAGCGTGCGCGACAAAGTGGTGAATCACGCCGTGCGTCAGGCTTACCAGGACGTGATGTACCACGGCCGTCATGCCGCCTACGTGCTGTTCCTGGAATTGGATCCGAAAGGCGTCGACGTGAATGTGCACCCGACCAAACATGAAGTGCGGTTCCGGGAAAGCCGTCAGGTGCATGACTTTTTGTTTCGCACCTTGCATCGGGCCATTGCTGAACTGACACCGGCGGACGCCCAGCCGCAACCCGCTCTCGCAACATTGACCGCATCTTCCGCACCCGCGGTGCGTGGAATTGAGGCCGGTGAATTTCGTGAACAAACCCGACTGCATCTGCCGCTTCAAGCCGCCACACCGGCCTGGCAGGTGCGCGAAACCATGCAAGCCTACCAGCGCCTGCATCCCGAGCCAGTGGAATCCAATGCACTGACGTCATCATCATTATTCGGCACCCAGGCCGGGGCTGCACTCGCGCCCCAGTCGCTGCCAGAAGAAGACGGCGACATTCCACCCTTGGGTTTTGCCCTGGCCCAATTGCATGGCATCTATATCCTGGCGCAAAACCGCGACGGCCTGGTGCTGGTGGACATGCACGCCGCCCACGAGCGCATTACCTACGAGCGCCTGAAAACCAGTTGGGATGAAGAAAAGATCCGCTCGCAGCCGCTGCTGGTACCGCACAGCATGGCGGTCAGTTCCCGCGAAGCGGATTTCGCCGAAGAGCAGTCCGATTTGTTCCGACGTCTTGGCTTCGAACTCGAGCGCATGGGTCCAGAAACGCTGCTGATCCGTGAACTGCCCATCCTGCTCCGCAACGCCAATGTCGAGCAGTTGGTGCGGGATGTGTTGTCGGATGTGGTGGCGGAAGGCAACAGTCAGCGCATTGACAATGTACTGAACGAACTGCTGGCCACCATGGCCTGTCACGGTTCGGTACGCGCCAATCGCAAACTTACGCTGCCGGAAATGAACGCCCTGTTACGGGACATGGAAATTACCGAGCGCAGCGGCCAGTGCAATCATGGTCGTCCCACCTGGGTGCCCATGAGCCTGACGGATCTGGACAAGCTGTTCCTGCGGGGGCGCTGACAGTCGTGACAGATCCGGTCAGTAACTCCAAGCCGCCCGCCATTTTTCTGATGGGTCCCACCGCCTCCGGCAAAACCGCGCTGGCGGTGGAGCTGGTGCAGCGCTTCCCGATGGAGATCATCAGCGTCGATTCCGCCCTCGTCTATAAAGGGATGGATATCGGCACCGCCAAGCCCGATGCAGAATTGTTGGCTAAAGCCCCCCACCGCCTGATCAGTTTTCTCGATCCCTCCGAAAGTTATTCCGCCGCCGACTTCCGCGATGACGCCTTGCGGGAAATGGCCGACATCACCGCCCAGGGCAAAATTCCTCTGCTGGTGGGCGGAACCATGCTCTATTTCAAAGTACTAAGGGAAGGCATTGCCGATCTGCCCTCCGCCGATGAACAGGTGCGGACGCAGTTGCTGGCCGAGGCGGCGGAAAAAGGGTGGGCCGCATTGCATGTGGAATTGCAGCAGATCGATCCGGTGGCCGCCGCCCGTATTCACCCGAATGATCCGCAGCGGTTGCAGCGAGCGCTTGAAGTTTATCGTGCCACTGGCCGCACCCTTACTGATTGGCAGCAGCAACAGAAAGCCGGCGGAGTGGATGACAGTTGGGGTGGCGACGCCGCCAGTTTTCCGTATCGTGTGACCAACCTTGCGGTCTGTCCGCCCGATCGTGCCATTTTGCACAAACGGATTGCGGCACGTTTTCGCGCGATGCTGGAGCAGGGCTTTTATAATGAAGTGAAGGCGCTATACGAACGCGGCGACCTGCATCCAAATCTGCCCTCGATACGGGCCGTAGGCTATCGGCAGATGTGGGATTGTCTGGCAGGTAAAACCGACTACGCTGAAATGGAGGAGCGGGGTGTCATCGCTACGCGACAGCTCGCCAAGCGTCAGATTACCTGGCTCCGAAGTTGGCAGGATTTGCATTGGTTCGACAGCGATGATCCAAATTTATTGGAAAACGTCTTGAAAATTTTGGCAGTCGACCGCATCCTAATCTAGCCGACAGCTTTTGTTGTTGTTTTTCTCAATTGGTTGCTTTTCGCTCTTTTCGCCCGATTTTGGGCACTACTTGTAAGGAGATCTTTATGTCTAAAGGGCATAGTTTACAAGACCCTTTTCTGAACGCTTTGCGTAAAGAACGGATTCCGGTTTCTATCTTTCTGGTCAATGGTATCAAGCTGCAGGGGCAGATCGAATCGTTCGATCAATACGTCGTGTTGCTGCGCAACACCGTCAACCAGATGGTCTACAAGCACGCCATTTCCACCGTCGTTCCCGCCCGCAATCCCCGCGCTCATGGCGGCGGCTCTGAGCGCGGTGGCCACGATGGCGGCGGCAACGGCGAGCCAGGGCTGTAATCGCGGAGTACGGCAGCCTGTTCTCACTTCCCACCGCTAGGTAATCCGCTCCATGGAAACCTTGTTCGAGCGTCCTCAGGGCGGTGAGCGGGCTGTCCTCGTCCACGTCGATTTTCCGCAGGAATATACGCGGGAAGATCCCCAGGAATTTGAGATGCTGGTGGATTCCGCCGGCGCGGTTAATTGTGGGCTGGTGCGGAGTTCCCGCCCGGCGCCAGACCCGCGCCTGTTCATCGGTACTGGCAAAGTGGAAGAGCTGGCCCGTGTCGTCGAAGCCCGTGAGGCCGAGCTCGTCATCTTCAACCATTCCTTGTCGCCATCCCAGGAACGTAATCTCGAGCGTGAATTGAAATGCCGGGTGCTGGATCGCACTGGTTTGATCCTGGATATTTTTGCGCAACGCGCCCGCACGCACGAAGGCAAATTGCAGGTGGAGTTAGCTCAGCTCGAGCACATGTCCACTCGTTTGGTGCGAGGCTGGACGCACTTGGAGCGGCAGAAGGGCGGTATCGGTCTGCGTGGTCCGGGTGAAACCCAGTTGGAAACCGACCGCCGCTTGCTGCGGGCCCGTATCAAATCCATCAACTCCCGCTTGGAAAAGGTGCGCATTCAGCGCGACCAGGGTCGTCGTGCCCGCAAGCGTGCCGAAGTGCCGGCCGTGTCCATCGTTGGTTACACCAACGCCGGCAAATCTACTTTGTTCAATCGTCTGACCCGGTCCGACGTCTACGCCGCCGACCAGCTGTTTGCCACCCTGGATCCCACGGTGCGTCGGATTGAAGTACCGGATCTGGGCGGCATCATCCTGGCGGATACGGTTGGCTTCATCCGTCATTTGCCCCACAAGCTGGTGGAAGCCTTCCGCGCCACACTGGAAGAAACCCGTGAAGCCGATTTTCTGGTGCATGTGGTGGATGCCTGCGCGGTGGACCGTGACGACAATATTTTTCAGGTGCAGGAAGTATTGACTGAGATCGGTGCGGATCAGGTGCCGGGTGTGATGGTCTACAACAAGATCGACCTGATGGGGGATTTCCCTCCCAGAGTTGACCGCGACGACGAAGGCACTCCCATCGCCGTGTGGGTATCTGCCGTCACGGGCGCCGGGCTCGACCTGCTGCTGCTAGTGCTGAACGAGCGCCTGGGCAAGAAGATGGTAGAGGGCGTTCTGCAGCTGGCCCCTGCACTGTCCGCCGTGCGTGCCCATTGTTATTCGCTGAAGGCTGTGCAGGAAGAAAGCATGGATGATGCCGGTAACACCCTGCTGTCCATTCGCATGCCAATGAAAACCTGGCAGCAGATGCTGAAACGCTTCGACCTGGACGCGGGGTTGCTGCAGGTCTAACCGAAATTGCGAAAAAAGCGTCACCCGAATAATTTATACCTACTATAACGTTCTGAGATGCAATAACATTTCGGAGCCTGAACCTTAACGGAGCTATTTTATGGCCTGGAACGAGCCCGGCGGCGGGCGCAACAATCAGGATCCCTGGCGCGGCCGCGATGGTCGTGGCGGGCCGAACGATCTGGATGACGTGCTCAAAAAGCTGCAGGACCGTTTCGGCGGTATGTTTGGCGGCTCCGGTGACGACAATGGCAGCCTGGGCCTGATTGGCCTGATTCTCGGGCTGCTCGCCATCGTCTGGGGTGCGGCCGGCTTCTATCGAGTGGAGCAGGCGGAGCAGGCCGTAGTGCTGCGATTCGGCAAATTCCACGACGTAATCACCGCGGGTCTGCACTGGAATCCCTGGGGTATCGACAGCGTCATGAAGGTCGATACCAACCAGCTCAATTCCATGCCGGTGCGCGCCACCATGCTCACCGAAGACCAGAACATCGTCGACATCGATCTGCAGGTGCAGTATCGGGTCAACGATCCCCAGGCATTCTTCCTCAATTCCGGCGATCCCATCGGTGCCCTGCGTAATTCCGTCGAAAGCGCGCTGCGCCATGTCGTCGGCGGCAGCGAGATGGATCGCGTGCTCACCGATGGCCGTGAGGCGATCGCAGTGGAAGTGGATAAGCGTCTGCAGGAATACCTGGACCGCTACCAGACCGGTCTGGTGGTGAGCAAGATCAACGTCGAGGACGCCCATCCGCCCAAGGATGTAAAAGACGCGTTCGATGACGTAATCAAGGCGAAAGAAGACGAAGAGCGGGTGAAGAATGAGGCCCAGGCCTACGCCAATCAGGTAGTGCCGGAATCCCGCGGTAAGGCGCAACGTATGATCGAAGAAGCCAACGCCTACAAGGCTGAAGTGGTGGAGCGTTCAACGGGTGAAGCTGCCCGCTTCGAGCAGCTGTATGCGCAATACAAAAAGGCCCCGGAAGTGACCCGGCGCCGTCTCTATATCGAAACCATGGAGCAGGTCATGGGCAGCAGCACCAAGGTGATGCTGGATACCGAGGGTACTGGGAATATGCTGTATCTTCCGTTGGACAAAATGCTGCAGGGTGCCGCTCCATTGATGGCGCCACAACCGGCGGATATATCGTCTTCCCAGCAGACCCGCACCGACACCGCGAAACCAGCGGATAGCGTGCGAGGTCTCGACCGTATCCGTCAGTCCCGTGACAGTCGTTGGGAGGGTCGCTGATGAACCCGCGTGGCATGACCATTCTGGTGGTCCTGGCCCTGGTGGCCTTGTTGATTTCCAGCACCGCTTTCACCATCAAACAGAGTGAGCGCGGCGTGCTGCTGCGTTTCGGTGAGATCGTCAGTACCGATCTGCAACCTGGCCTGCATTTCAAAGTGCCCGTCATGCACGAAGTCCGTATTTTTGACGGCCGCGTGCGGGTCATTGAGATGCGTCAGGAAGAATACCTGACTCAAGAGAAGAAACGTCTGATCGTAGACTCCTACGTGGTGTGGCGAATCGAGGACGTGGCCAAGTTCTTCACCGCTACTGGCGGTGGCCAGGAAAGCAAGGTGCAGCAACTGCTGGCGCCTCGGGTGAACGAGGGGCTGCGCAACCAGTTCGGCGAGCGCACTGTGTATGAAGTGGTGGCTGGTGAGCGGGAAGAGCTGGTGCTGGGCCTGACCAAGACCGTGGGCGAGAAGGCCCGTGAAGGTATGGGTATCGAGGTGGTGGAAATCCGGGTCAAGCGGATCGAGCTGCCGTCTAGCGTCTCCGGCTCGGTATATGAGCGGATGCGGGCGGAGCGGGAGCGGGAAGCCCGTGGTCACCGGTCCCGCGGTAACGAGCTGGCCGAAGGTATTCGCGCCGATGCCGACCGCCAGCGCACCGTGATCCTGGCGACCGCCTACAAGCAGGCGGAAGAATTGCGTGGTGAAGGCGACGGTCTGTCCGCCGCCATCTACGCCAATGCCTACCAGAAGGATCCGGAGTTCTACAACTTCTACCGTAGCCTGGAAGCTTACCGCACTGTGTTCCGTGACAAGCGGGACGTGCTGGTGGTGAAGCCGGACGGCGAGTTCTTCCAGTACCTGAAAAAGAACTGACCGGCCCAGTATTGACCCTCGGCTGGAAAAAACCGGCCAAGGGTCTGACCTGAACCGGCAAGCGTGGTATCATAAGGAAACCGGGGCGCTCCCCCGGTTTTTTTTCGACCACAGGGTTTACACAGCGATCCGAGCATGTCTACCGCAGAACGATGGTTACTTCCCGATGGAATCGAGGAAATCCTGCCTCCCCGGGCCGCCCGGCTGGAGCAGTTGCGCCGTGACTTGTTGGACCTGTATCGCAGCTGGGGTTATGAGCAGGTATTCCCCCCGCTGGTGGAATATCTGGAATCCCTGCTGACTGGGGCCGGTAATGACCTCGCCCTGCAGACCTTCAAGCTGACGGACCAATTGACCGGCCGTCTGATGGGCATCCGCGCCGACATGACGCCCCAGGTGGCCCGCATCGACGCCCACACGCTGAACCGCGAAGGCGTTACCCGTCTGTGTTATGCCGGTCATATCCTTCACGCCAAGCCTGAAAGCCTGACTGCCAGTCGCTGCCTGATCCAGATCGGTGCCGAAATCTACGGCCACGGTGGCGTAGCCAGCGACGTAGAAGTGATCCGCCTGATGCTGGAAACTCTGGCTTTCGCTGACACGAGTGCCCTTCACCTGGATCTGGGCCATGTCGCCATCTACCGTACGCTGGCGGCGGCGGCGGGCCTGAGCGAAGTGCAGGAATGGCAACTGTTTGAGATTTTCCAGCGCAAGGCCGTTCCGGAACTGGAACAGTTCCTGGCGCAGCAGGTACGCGATGTAGAAGTGCGTGCCATGTTGCGGGCGCTGGTGTCCCTGGCAGGGGATCGGAATGTCATTGCCCGGGCGCGTCAGCAATTGAGTGCCGCACCCAAAGCCGTTGTGCAGGCGCTGGCGGAGCTGGAACAGATTGCTGACCAGCTGACGCAGTCCCATCCCAGCGTGAATCTCTATTTCGACCTGGGAGAATTGCGCGGCTATCACTATCACACTGGCCCGGTGTTCAGCGCGTATGTGCCGGGCATGGGGCAGGCCATCGCTAACGGTGGCCGCTATGATCATATCGGCGAAGTGTTCGGTCGGGCCCGTCCCGCTACCGGCTTCAGTACCGATCTGGCGGAACTGATGCGGCGCAGCGCCGACCCCATCATTCCCGACCGTATTTTTGCGCCGGCGCATGCAGATGCCGGTTTGCAGGCACAGGTCCGCGCCTTGCGGGCCGCTGGTGAAATTGTCATCCAGGCGCTGGATGATGCGCAGACGCCCCAGTCCGAAGGTTGTACGCGGCAGTTGCTGCAGGGCGCCAATGGCTGGGCCGTATCCACGGTTTCCACTTCTTAATTTATCTGGCAGAGACGAAAGGCAATGGGCAAGAGTGTCGTTATTCTGGGTACCCAATGGGGCGACGAAGGCAAGGGCAAGATCGTTGACCTGCTGACCGATCGCGTGGCCTGCGTGGTGCGTTTTCAGGGCGGCCATAACGCTGGTCATACACTGGTGATCGACGGCGTGAAGACGGCGCTACACCTGATTCCGTCGGGCATTCTGCGCAACAACGTGAAATGCCTGATCGGCAACGGTGTGGTGCTGGCGCCGGATGCGTTGCTGAAGGAAATCGCCATGCTGGAAGCGAAGGAAGTGCCGGTGCGTGAGCGCCTGCGTCTGAGTCCGGCCTGTCCGCTGATCCTGCCTTATCACGTAGCGCTGGATAAGGCGCGGGAAATCGCCCGCGGCAATGCGGCCATCGGCACCACCGGTCGCGGCATCGGTCCTGCCTACGAAGATAAAGTGGCGCGTCGCGGCCTGCGTCTGGGCGATGTGTTCCATCGCGAGCGTTTCGCTTCCAAGCTGGGCGAGGTGCTGGATTACCACAACTTCGTGCTAAAGAATTACTACAAGGTCGACGCGATCGATTTCCAGAAAACCCTCGACGACACCATGTTGATGGGCGAGCAGTTGAAGCCGATGGTGGCGGATGTAGCGGAGATCCTGCACCAGCACCGTCTGGCCGGCGACAATATCCTGTTCGAAGGCGCGCAGGGAACTCTGCTGGACATCGATCACGGCACCTATCCGTTTGTGACCTCTTCCAATACCAGCGCTGGCGGTACTGCCACCGGTTCCGGCTATGGCCCGCTGTATCTGGATTACGTGCTGGGTATCACCAAGGCCTACACCACCCGCGTGGGCTCTGGCCCGTTCCCCACTGAGCTGTTCGATGAAGTGGGTGATCATCTGCGGGAAAAAGGTCATGAATATGGCACCACCACTGGTCGCACCCGCCGTTGTGGCTGGTTCGATTCGGTCGCGCTGCGTCGCGCCATCCAGATTAACTCGGTGAGCGGTTTGTGTCTGACCAAGCTGGACGTA
>DATLII010000186.1:0-4871 GCA_035539495.1 Dongiaceae bacterium | reverse complement strand
TATGAACGTTCGCGCGCCGATATGATGGGTGTGAAACCGACTCCGCTGGATTACGCGCTGTTTGCCGCAACGAGTGCCTATGTGATGCCGCAGGTATTGGCGAACCGGGTGATTCAGGATATTCCCATTGCCAATCGCATTCTCGACAAACGCCTGATTCGCCGCATCGATGATCTGCTGGTGGATTACGGCCATGCGGAGTACACCACCGATCCATCCCGCTACAAGGATTCAACGGTGGCAGTGGCGCATCCGCACGCCACCTGACGGGCGTAGGCAGTAGTAAGGCGTAATTTCTTGGTCCGTAACCTGTTGTAAAGCGACAGGATAAATCACGCCAACCGAAGTTGGCGCCTTAAGACATTGCTGGGACTGTTCAGTCGCTCTACGCTTCGCATTAGAACCCGTGAGTTCTACAACAAGAATCAGCTTGCGCGGAGCCCTGCATGCCGACCCCTTTGCACGTGCTCCAGGCCCAGGTCCTGGAGCAGAAAACCCGTATTCCTTCCCTGTACGGGGATGTGGATTTCAGTATTGTCCCCGAGCGCTTCGCTGCGAAGCCGGAAGATCGCAGCCTGTTGCCAGAGAAATACGCCCGCAAACACCGTGCCCGCCTGTTGGCGGATGAAGAGCGCGTGCAGCGTTCACTGGCCTATACCATGCTGGGTGACACCGTGGCGGATGCGTACGCCGCGCTGATGCCGAAGTACGGTTTCAAGCGCCTGATCGGTATGTTGTCGGACGCGTGCGGAAAGGGTTTAAATGCGGTGCAGGATCCACCCCAGGAGCTGGTGGACTTTATTCAGTCGATGGAGCGGGTGCCGGATTGGGTGGATATGGATCTGGTAAATGAAGGCGCCCGTTATAGCCGTAACCAGATGGCCAACCTGACGCCGTTTGCGATTCGGGGCGCGTTCATCGCGACCTTCATGAATAAATATTCCGGCTTGCCGATGGCACTCACGGGCGCGCTGTCGAGTGAAACCTCGGTGCAGCGGGTGAAGGAAACGGCGAGCTTTTTTACCACTGCCACCCTGCCCGGCGCGTTGAGTCGCTTTGGTGCTGGTTTTAAAGCGGCGGCGCTGGTGCGGCTGATGCATTCGATGGTGCGCTTCAACATTCTGAAGCGGTCGAAGAAGTGGGATGTGAATGTGTACGGCATTCCCATTCCACAGGTGGACCAGATGCCGGCCGGTACCATTCCTGCGTTCACCATGGCGTTCAATCTGGTGCGGAGTGGTCGCAAGGAATTCAACAAGCGCGAGCGCGCGGTGGTGGAGCTGAATCGCTACCAAAGTTATCTGCTGGGCCTGCCCGAAGATTTGCTGCCGGCGACTCCGCTGGAAATCGTCAATACCATGACCATGTATTCCGCCACGCTGCGTGATGGGTATGACGACGCAACCTGCGGTGAACTGGTGCGCTCGACCATGGCGGGTTATCTGCCGACCGACAAATCGCTGAAAAGCCAGATGTTCGATCAGTTGGAAAGAAGTTTCTCCAAGGTGTTTTTCACCCGGGTGTTTCTGGCGGGCTACGAATCATCGCGCGCAACCCAGATGGGCGTGAAACCGACGCTGCTGGACTACGTCAGATTTGTTGCCGCGGGCGCAATTATTTCGCCGCGGTTGGTGGCGCACCGGATCGCTGAGGATATTCCATTTGCTCGGGATATTGCGGATAAGATCCTGATCCGTCAGATCGATGATCTGCTGGTGGAGTATGGTCATGCGGAGTACACGACGGATCCTTCACGTTACAAGGAAGCGTCCTCGCCGGCATCGCACGTGCATCCTTCCTGAAGGGTTGACGCAAAAAAAGGCCGGCATCAAAAGATGTCGGCCTTTTTATTTTTCTGCAAAACGATAGATGGTCTAGCTTTTTGATTCGTCTGCCTGAAGACGTGCGTTGATTCACGCAGTTTCCAATTCGCGGGTATAGCGCACGTCCTGCAATGATTTCAATCCGCTGCGACGATTGGCTTGTTGCGCCAGCGCGCGTTCTTCGGTGTTGGCGTAGCGGCGGTCCCAGTCCAATACTTTCGGTGTCATCAATTTGTGCCACAGCGGTGGAATCAGTGCCACGGCGATGGTAGCCAGGTAACCGTTAATCATCATTGGCGCCTCGTGATACGGCTGCAGTGCATGGTACGGCACTTCACCCTGCGCATGATGGTGGGAGTGGCGGGAAAGATTGAACATGGTCCAGGAACTGATGCGGCGATTGGTATTCCAGGAATGGCGCGGTTGTACCGGCGTGGTGGGGTTGCGCACCATGCCGTAGTGTTCCATGTAATTCACGATTTCCAGCAATGCTTTACCCCACAGACCACAGGCGATGAAATAGCCCAGCGCAGGCAAGCCGCCTACCATGTAAGCCAGACCCAGCAACACGCCACTCATCAGATAACCCCGCAACGCCGCGTTGTGCCAGGAAAAAAGCCCCTGCCGCTTTTTTTGCAGCCGCTCGCGTTCGATTTTCCACGCACTGACATTGCCGCGCGCAGTGGAAATCAGAATGTGCGTATACACATTGCGGCCGCGTGGCGCTGTGGCCGGATCTTCGGTGGTGCTGACATAGCGATGGTGGCCGTACACATGCTCGATGGAAAAATTGCTGTCGAAACTGAACGCCAGCAGCCAGCGACCGACGAACATGGAGACTTTATCCCAGGTGCGATGTGTCAATTCATGGCCGGTGATGGTGCCCACCATGCCGATCATCAGGCCGCACATGATCACGCCCCAGAACAGGTTCCAGCCGGTAGTGGCTTCCCGCGCCGCCAACATGTCGTAGCCGGAGACGGATTGCACCAGCGCGCCATAACCCAGCGGGTCGCCACTGCTCACCTGCCACAACGCGATGAAACAGATCAATGCCAGTAGCGGCAATGCCAGCCACAGTTGTACGGTGAGAACGCCCGGATATTTGAAATCCGGGATTGAAATATCGTCGCCCAGCAATGCGTCCAGCGCGACATAACCGACAAAAATGCCGATGAATCCCCAGGTGATCCAATCGCCGCCCAAAGTGAAAAACACAGCGGCCAGCAAGCCGATGCCGTGGAATAGAAAGAATTTCAGATAATGCAGCATGGTGACGTCCTCACGCCGAAAAGTCAGACAGTGTTTTAATGAGAGTGCATGAAAAGATCAGGCGGATTTCTGCAACATGGATTGATCCAGAAATCGATCACTGAAAATCTGATTTGCTGGAATGCCACGTTGCCGCAATTGCAGTTCTGCGGCGTCCAGCATGGCGGGTGGACCACACATATAGATCTGCGCGTTGGAAGAAAAATGTGGGGCGATGAAATCTGTTACCAGGCCGCGCGCGCCAGTCCAGTCGGAATCAGCAGGTTCCTCGGACAACACAGGCATGAAGCGAAAATCAGCGGCCCAGTTCTGCTCCAGTTGCTGCATTTCCAGCAGGCAGTACAGATCCCGTTGCGTGCGGGCACCGAACAGAAACGTCACCGGGCGATTGCATTTGAAATGCAACGCATCTTCCAGCAGCGCTTTAACGGGTGCGAGCCCGCTGCCACCCGCAATGCACAGCATTGGCTGCTGGCTGGCATGCGGATCGCGTAAATGGAAATCGCCGAACGGGCCTTCCAATTGGATAGCGGTTCCCGCGACGTCGGTTTGTGCCCAGTTCGACGTGCGCCCACCGGGTACGGCGCGAATAAAAAAGTGCACGCGACGCGAGCCAGAAGATTCCGGTGCCGTGGCGAAGGAATAGCTGCGCGGTTGTTCGATCACGCCCGGCACGGACAGCAAAGCGTACTGACCGGCGGTATAAGCCAGTGCGGACTCCAATTCGATGATCAATTCGACGATGTCGTGGGTATGCCGCTGTGTGCTGACAATGCGGCCGGTGCGGGTCTCGACAGGATGCGAAGGGCCTGCTGCCAGATTGTCCACCTTCAGCGTCAAATCGGTTTTGGGTACCGACTGACAAGCCAGGATGTAACCATCGATCAACTCCTGCTGACTCAGGATGTAGGCAGATTCCGTCAGTTCCTTTACCTTGCCGCTCTGCAGCTGGCATTTACAGCTGGCACAACCGCCGACCCGGCAGCTATGGGGAAAGCGCACGCCCTGACGTAGCGCCGCCTGCAGGATGGTTTCACCTTTTTGTACGAGCAGCGGCGCATCCAATCCCTCAATATGCACGGCTTTGGGAGTGGCGGGTTTGAACAGACTGAACATGAAAGGAAGCCTCGATCACTATTATTGTTAGATTGTCCTACAATCTGTCATAAAGATAACTACAGGCTGGCCCGGGAGCAAGCGGGGGCGGGCGAAAATTTGTGAGGTTTGCGTAACGATGGTTGAGCCGGGGCCTATGGCCTCTTTACACTGCGGCCTCGGCCTTGCGGGGACACCGACGGGAATTGCAGGAGCAAAACATGAAGACTTTCATTGTGATAGGCGCTGTGGCCATGGCGCTGGGGGTGATCCTGGGTGCTTTTGGGGCCCACGGGCTGAAGAATAAGCTGACCCCGGATCTGCTGGCGGTGTACCAGACCGGCGTGGAATACCATCTTTACCACGCGCTGGGCCTGATTCTGGTGGGCATTTTGGCCGTGCAATTTCCCCAGGTGAGCGGGCTGAAACTCGGCGGCTGGTTGCTGTTGGCGGGCATCCTGATTTTCTCTGGCAGCCTGTATGTGTTGGCCATCAGTGGTGTGCGTTGGTTGGGTGCGATCACGCCCATTGGCGGTCTGGCGTTTATTGCAGGATGGGTATGGATCGCCTGGAGCCTGGCAAGGGGGTGATCGCCCTTTACTGGTCGGCCTCGTTTCCCGACAATAGATGACCCGAAACCCTCCCCACACCGTCATCCAACAGCGAGCGCAGTACATGAAC
>DATLII010000185.1:0-5154 GCA_035539495.1 Dongiaceae bacterium | reverse complement strand
CATCTGGCCAAAATGGCAGAGCGGGCAGGATTGGAATGGGAAGCCGCTCAAGCCCGGCTGGAAGATGAATCCTGGCGCGAACAGGTGCAGAAACATCGCGAAGAACTGGAATCCCTGGGCCTGTGGGGCGTGCCTGCCTTTCGCTATGGGAATCTGGTATTGTGGGGTCAGGATCGGTTGTGGGCACTGGAAAAAGCCGTGCTTGCCGGTTCGCCCAATAGCGGTTGATCCCGCATTCCTGCCGCACCGCGACATTGTCAAAATAAGTTGCCGCCACAATTCCACGTCACCAATTCCAAGTCACAGGGTTTCTTTCCATGGGTTTCATGCGTTCCATGCCCGCTGTTCTGATCACGTTTCTTTTGCTGCTGAATGTTGCCGGTGCGCAGGCCGAGACGCAGCAGCCACCCGAGCAACTCACCGAACAGCCTTCTGAATCGCAACCCGCTGCGCAACCATCCGCAGAACAAACACCAGCAGAGTCGCAATCCAACGCACAATCGACAGAACAAGTGGATGCGCTGATCGCCGTTTCCGGCTTGCGTCAGCAGATCGACCAGATTCCCCTCGCCATCGGCAGCGCCGGTCAGCAGCAGGCCGGCATGGCTGCGGTGTTCGTGCAGCCGCTGATCAGCGCTTTACAGGACGCATTCAAACCGGATGAACTGATCACCACGCTGCGAGTGGATTTGATGCGGCAGCTGGATTCAACCACCCTGGCGGACTCCTTGCGCTGGTACAACAGCGATGCGGCCAAAACCATCCTGGCGGCGGAACAGCGATTGGCGCAACCGGAAGTAATGGAAAATATCGGCCGCGCCATCAGCCAACAACAATGGCCGGGGCTGACGCCGGATCGGCGCAAACGTTTGCAGGAACTGGACAGCGCCACCGGCGCCACCGACACCGCGCTGGATTTGATGCAGAATTTGCAGGCGGCATTTTTAAGCGGTTTTTCCCAGCTGATCACGCCGGATCAGCAATCGACCTTCAACAGTCTGCGGCAATCCTTCGCTACCAATCGCGAGGAATACCGTGTCGCCGTCAACGAGCAATTGTTGCTGCAACAAGCCGTGCTGCTGGAACCGGTGCCAGACGCCACTTTGCAGGAATTCGCCGGCTTCGCCACCAGCCCTTCGGGACAAAAACTGTTTGCCGCGTTGCGTCGGTCGCTGGATCACACGGTGCAGATAGCGGCGCAGAAAATTCCGCAGGCGGTACAGCAGGTATCCGATGCGTTGCGCGCGGAAGTGAAAACGTTGCCGGGGGATGCGGCCACCGCGCCAACTCAACAACCGCAGACAGAAGTCACGCCCGTCGCGCCGATCTCGCCGTAAAAGCCAAACACATCAAGTGCGAAAGACCGGTGCGATCGCTTCCGGCGGAGCGTGCTGGGCCAGATAATCCTCCAGCCGCTGCCCGGGCTCCGGTGTGAAGATCGTGTCCGTATTCTCCAGGCCTACCACCCGATCCACGCGGAAACTGCGAAAGTCATTGCGCAGTTCGCACCAGGTACACAGCGTCCACACCTGCCCCCAGAAAAATAATCCCAGCGGCCAGATGCAGCGTTCGGTCAGTTCGTCATTTTCAGCGCGATAGGTGAGCCGCATTTTCTGTCGCTCACGAATGGCCTGGCGGAACCGTGTAATCCAGTGCACCGGATAATGACCGCCTCCAGGCGCGAACAGACGGTTGCGGTTCAACTCGTCCTTCAGCGCAGAAGGCAGCACGCTGTGAATTTTTGACAGCGCCGACTCCGCCGCCCGCATCAATTCCGGATCGGCCCAGGCTTTCACCATGCGCGCACCGGTTACCAGCGCCTCGATCTCGTCGCGCTCGAACATCAGCGGTGGCAGATCCATGGCGTGACGCAATACATAGCCCACGCCCGCCTCGCCTTCGATGGGCACGCCGGACAGGGACAGATCCTGCACGTCTCGATAAATGGTCCGCACCGACACCTGCAGTTGCTCCGCCAGCCACTGGGCCGTGGTCAGGCGGCGGCTGCGCAGGAACTGCACGATCTGGAATAGGCGGTCGGCACGTCTCATGAAAACTCCGGCAGGGTTGGTGCAGGATTCGGCCCCAAAACCGATGAAGCAGAGCCGAATCCGATCGAGTGTAGCATGGGCAAAGATGGCCCTCAGGTCAGGCTGTGCAGGCCCACCAGGTTGCCCTCGGTGTCTTCAATCAGGGCGATAAAGCCGTGCGGCGCGATCGACGTGCGACCCTGCACCACCTTGCCCTTGTTGCCTGGCACCCGCGCGATCACCGCGTCGAGCTTGCCTTCCACATTCAGGTATACCCGGGTGCCAGTGCCGGCTTGCACAGGCTGTTTCGAGGCCGTCAGGCAACCACCCACGCCGCTATTGGGATCGTGGGGGAATATGCCCATGGGCTCGCCCTGGCCGGTCACCAATTCCAGATGGGTGTCGAGGGATTTTTCGTAGAACTCACGGGCGCGGTCGAAGTTGCTGACAAAGATTTCAAACCAGTTGATGGCGTTCATGTGCGTGCTTCCTTTGCTGTGGGTAATGACTTGTGTAATGGGTGTGTCGTTGCGGAACCCATTCTGGCAAAGGCCTACTGACAACATTCTGTCAGTAGAAAATCAGCGACGCGCAAAACGGTGTTATGCCGTCATGCGCGGAGGCGGGACAGGAAGGGATGAGCTAAAGCGTTGACGTGGCTTACTGCAGCTCGCTGCAAGGGTGGCCCGGCTGACAGGTCTGGGCAACATCGCCCTGCGGTGCCGTGGACTCCTCCACGGGCGTGGACGGCTGCGACGTGGCAGCAGGGGCGCTTGGAGTATGGGTGTGAGTCGTGTGGGTGTTGCGCTGCGCGGCGGGCTTCTGAGCGCTGGCAGCAGGCGGCTTTTCCCACTGGCTGCGGTCAATTTCGTAAACACCGGCGGCCAACAGCGGGCTGCTCAACAGGCACAAAGGCAAAATCAGGCTGGTTTTCATAATTGTTGTCCCCCTGTAACTCATTCATATGTAGCACAGGAGAATCTGGCACGAAAGTCTGCGTTTGATAAATTCCTCAAGATTAACTAATGAACGGTGGTCACTCCGCTAAACGGAAATCCGTGGGGGTTAAACGGGTGTATTTACGAAAGGCCCGCGAGAAGGCCGACACATTGGTGAACCCCGCATTGCTGCAAATCGCCTTGATGGGCAGACGGGTGTACTGCAGTTGCCGCTTGGCCAATTCCAGGCGCACCTGACATTGGATGTCACGGAAGCTGGCACTTTCCTCGCTCAAGCGACGGGTCAGCGTGCGCACCGACAGATTCAGTAGCCGCGCCACCTGATCCAGGCTGTAAAAACGGTTCTGCTCACTGGCCTTCACCAACAGACCGCGCACTCGATGGCTGAGACGATCAAAGCGGCGATAGTTGTCCTGCAACTGGCGGCATTCCTCCAACGCCTGTTGGTACAGCAAGGGCGTGTAGGCTTCGTTTTCCTGCTCCAGCCAGTGCCGGTCCAGCACCAGACTTGGAGTAGCACAACCGGTCTCGGGAACTGTGCCGAAGTGGTCGCGGTACCAGTCTGGTTTCTGCAACGGCGCGTGGGCGAAACGCACCTGCACCTCGGCACGCCCGCCGCTCAGATCCAGCAATTTACGCCGGGTCATGAACAGGCAGATTTCCTGGTACAGGTCGTGGACATATCCCATGTCCGTGGCCACCCGCAATTGAATGTGCAGATCGCGGCGGATTTCGACCTGACCCACTTGCAGGGTCGGCGCCATCACGTTGAAGTTGCCCAGCCAGTGCCGTAGCCCATCGCCTACCGTGGGCGCCATAGCGCAAGCCATGCCCACCGGACCGAGATGGGAAGGCGCGGTGTCTTCCACGTACCAGTACAGCAGGCGGTCCGCACCGTACAGACGCAGCGCCAGGGTGAGTACCTGGCAGTAGGTGTCCAGGTCGATGAAGGTGTTGAGCAGGCTGACCTGATTCACGTCGATGCCCATGCATTCCTTCACGAACGATTCCCACACCCGACCGCCCAGATTCAGACGAGTCAGGGTTTTCTGCGGCATCTGCATGGCGAACAGGGGCACGCACACGCCACTTTCGGTCGGATGCAACCGGATCTGGGGGATGAACATGCGGGCCTCCCGGTTCTTGTTTTAGTGTTGTGGAGGGGTGCCGTGGCCAGTGGAACTAAATGGGCCACCGTCGGCTTGTCAGGATTTTGTACTAAATCACTCAGCTTATTGCAACCCGACAGGCTTGATCCAGCAGGCACATGGACTAACGGCAGGCAAAAAAAAGACGCCGGTTTGACGGGCGTCTGAGATCAATTTTACAAGGGTAAGCATTGTTTGCAGAGCCAGCATAACAATGGGGGCCTTTGCAGATCCGGCCAAAGCCTGTGCTGGATTGGGCTTGAATCCGCGCCGGTTCAAAGCGGCCACTGCTCAGGGCGTCGCGGAAAGGCCGGGTGACGCTCGCGATCCGTCCTCTGCCGCCGGGCAATGGCGGGCGATCTCCTCATAGAACCGAGGCCGGCGAATGGGCTTTTCCAGGCAGGCGTTGAAGCCGTTGCCCAGGTATTGGTCCACTTCGTTCGCCATCACGTTGGCGGTGCAGGCAATGATGGGGCCTTTGTAGCCGTAGCTGCGCAGCAACCGGGTCGCGGTGATGCCACTGATCACCGGCATCGACACATCCATCAGGATCAGGTCGGGATGATGGCGTAGTGCATACAGCATGGCTTCGGCACCATTGGCGGCGATTTCGATGCGGGCGCCGGTACGCGCCACCAGATTGCGCACCAATTGCTGGTTCACCACGTTGTCCTCGGCGTAGAGGATAGTGCCGCGCAGGCGCGGAACTTGTGACGTCGCGGTGGGGGATTTGATCGGGCATACCTCCGCCAGCGTTTGTACCATCACCACACCGTTGGGCGTGCGTGCCGGCAGCGTGACATGAAATGCCGAGCCCCGGTCCAATTCACTTTCCACCCGCACACGGCCCCCCATCAGCGCAAGCAATTGCCGCACGATGCTGAGCCCCAACCCGGTGCCGCCGTAAGAACGCGCGGTGGAAATCTCGGCCTGGGTGAACGCTTCGAAAATACGACCTTGTTGTGCCGGCGACATGCCGATGCCCGTGTCGATCACCGCCAACTGCAATTGATCCGT
>DATLII010000184.1:0-10565 GCA_035539495.1 Dongiaceae bacterium | reverse complement strand
GCGCTGCCAATCCTCATGATAGGCAATCGTGAGGGCATAACGGCTGGATTGGACGCTGAATCCCGGCGCCCGCACCTTCCCCCACATGGTGCTGTCATTCTGCATTTATGCTTCCGCTAAAGTCTGGATGGCAATAGCAATTGCTCTGATCAATTGTTACTTGCGAACAGGGCCCAAACTAGGCCCGCTGTCTTCAAAATCCTGGATCTCCTGGTTGACCAACGCCAGCAACCTATTCAGGTAAAGGATGTCATCCTGTATTTCTGAAAACTCGGTCTCTTCGCAATCCGTTTCCTTCACAGCAATCAAATTGGCTTCGTAAGCCTGGATCGCAGCGCGGATGTAAGTCAGATCCTTGTAGGAAAACGGCATGATCAGATGCTCTGTTTAACGTAACGTTTCAACGCTTCAAGCTTTTCAATATATTCCGACAGCAACATATCCCGATCCGGCTCGATGGAGTAGTGGGTATTGCCCTCGCTGTCGGCGAAAATATCCTTGGCAATCACCAGACCTTCCTCCAACTTGGCAACTTTAGTCAACACCCACCAGCAATCATTCTTACCCAGTTTGACCTTGCTGCTCATACCGTCGAACAACGATACTCCGCCGGACCGAGCCAATACATAAAGGTTCTCGCTACCGGGCATTTTGTAGGTAACGATGTCGTTCTTCTTGTCCTGCTCCGTGCGAGTTTGGCGATTGAAGCTCTTTTGAGGCCGTTCGTCTTCTTTATAGCGCACAGAATTCAACTGATCGTTGTCCAGTTTGCCCTTCCGGAATACCACGTCCACATCAAATTTGTACATGTAGATCTGGCGATGACGCCGGTTACGTTCGAGGTAACTGCGGGCCTGATCTTGATCAAAGGTCAAAATATTCGCTTTCATCCCTGTTCTCCCTGCCGGTTACGGCCTGACCTCACTTTTCTCCTAATCGACAACGGCCCCCTCTTACTAGCCGCCGATCAATACTGTCGGGCACCCCAACACAATGGTCCCGCCATGCGCCGTCATATCGCCCATGCGCGCGGCCGGCTTGCCACCGATCATCACCGTCATGCTGGCTTTGATGATGGAGTCCGGCGGGCCAGCACAAACGCACATGCTGCCCATACCGGCCGCTGGCATGCTGCCGATCAATACCGTCGGCGCCGACGGCATCACGATGGGTCCGCCCACATGGGGAACCGGTCCGGTGAACATCGGGCATACATGCATGTCGCCAACGCGTGCTGCGGGTTGTCCCATGACTGTTTCCTCTCAGCAGCTCATCTCAGTTGATCATCACCAGGCCGCCCTGCATTTTCAGCATGCCGCCGCCCTTCACTTCCGTCATCGCGTTGCCGTTGATCTTCACCATGGTGCCGGTGATGGTGACACCCGACGGATCGATCTTGATGCTGTTACCACCCACCTTCAGCTCGATCGACATATTGGCGGTGAGCGTGATGGATTGCGTGGACTCTTCCTTGATGGCGCCAGTGACCTTGGTGGTCTGGCTGCCCTTGATCTCAGTCTTCTGGTTGCCGGTAATGTCGTTAGTCTGGTTGGCTTTGAGGGTATTTTTCTGGTCGCCCCCCACTTCCAAGGTCTGGGTGCCCTTGACGATCTTCTTGACCTCGTTGCCCTCGCTCACTTCCAGGGTACGGTCGTTTTTCACCGTCAGCTTCTGGTCATGCTCGATATTGCCAGTCTCATCGTTGTGGATGATGAAGTTGTAGTTCTTGCCGGCTTCCACATAAATTTCTTCGTTATCTTTCTTGTCGTCAAAACGCCATTCATTGAACTTGGCGGACGCCGTTTTGATACCGCTCTGGGTGCTGGTGTACTGAGGACCCTGGTTGTCCTTGTTGTAAAGCGCACCCACGATCACCGGACGATCCGGATCACCATTGAGGAATTCCACCAGCACTTCCTGATTCAGACGCGGCACAAAGCTGGCGCCCCAGTTACTACCGGCGTACAACTGCGCCACCCGGACCCAGCAACTGGTTTTCTGGGATTCCCAGGGAAATTTCACTTTCACCATGCGATGCGGATCGGCATCGGCTTTGGATTCGGATGCGTTCAGGGAGGTGACCACCGCAGTCAGCGGGCCCCGCATCTGCTTCTTGAAATGTTCCTGCATGGGTCGGTAAGGCACCGCGGCGGGAATGCAGCTAAAACGGTTGCGGTACTGGGCGTCCTGGTCATTACCGTCCACCGCCATATGCTGGATGGAGGTGATCACGTAATTACCGTTTTCCGATTTCACCGCATGTTCCAGGGTGAAACGGCCGCCGGCCTGGAAGGTAACACAGTCGCTGCTGCCATTGGCGATGTCGTGTCCGCACTCCAATCCTTCCAGACGACGCTGAGTCATCTGTTTATTGTTGGTGGCATCGAAGTCGTGAATCGGCGCCGACGTTACCTTGAAGTTGTAGGCGGAAAATTCCCGCAGCGGCTCGCTACCCGGCTTCTGGGCAAACTTGTTACGGGTGGTCACCGACTGCAGATAGTTGTTCTTCGGCGTGTCGTGGTTGTAGTCACTCATCTCGTAAGCGTTGGAGTGAAACTGCATCTCACGCTGCCAGGTCTGTACGCCGGACTGCTCGGGGCTGCCCAAATCGTAGGGCACTTTGCTTTCTTCACAGCTCATGTAGCCGCTCACGTCATCGCACAGGATCAGCGTGTGGTCGGTCTTGGAGAAGGTGAAGTAATAGGTGATGCCCTCTTCCGCCAGCAACCGGCTGACGAAAGCAAAATCGGATTCGCCGTACTGCACGCAATATTCACGGGTCAGATAGCTGCCCTTGGTTTTCGGGGTCACCGTGCAGAAATCGCCGTAGGACTTCAGCACTTCATTGACAATATCCAGTGCAGTGCGATTTTCATAAATACGGTTGTGGCTGCTTTGGGTCATGAACCACATGCCCGGCACGATGCTCAGGCGATAGCGCCGCATCTCGCCTTCCATATCACCGCGCAGCAGGCGATTTACCCGGCCATGAAAATAACGGGGCTTGTCGACGCCACGATACTGGATGGCAATGCTGACCTTCTGGCCGATGACGCTGCTGCTGTCCAGCCCCGCATTGGCTGACAACAAACCCAGCTGAATTTCGAAAGGCGCGGAAAAACGTTCGTTCACCTGTATGTCGGTGGCAAGGACATCACTGGGAACAAAACTGGCCGAAACCTGTATGAGGCGTCTTTCCTGGCTGATAGGCATGGCACTTTCCAATCGCTGAATCGAGGCTGTCGGTGAAACGGCGGCAGGGGGAGCCCGTAGGCTCCCCCCTTAGCCCAACTTACTGGGGCTTGGCAGTGGTCAGGTCGTAACCCACTTTCATGTTCTGGCCGTTTTTGTTGGTCTTGTCTGCGCCTTGCAGATCGGCAACGATCTTCGCGAAGCTCAGGCTCAGAGACTCGTGTGGAGCGCTGCCGCCGCTGGCAGAGATGCTGTAGGAGCTGATCAGCACGTCTTCCAATTCATACACGGCAAATTTCTCTACTTGCTTGGCGCCGGTTTGCACGATGTGCAGGATCACTTTCACGCCTTCAGTGCCGGTCAGGGATTCTTTGAACAGGCTGCCCGACGCGTTGTCCAGCATTTTGGTCAGCGTGATTTCGCTCAGGGAAGGACGAGTGGCTTCACGGTTAGCCATGTTGCCCACTTCCATGCTGATGCCGCGACCCACGCCAAACTGGAAGCTGTCGATTTCGATCCAGTCTTCGTAACCCGCTGCAGTGACGTTGCCTTTGATCTTCTTGGCGTTGAAGTTCATGTAAATTGCCATTGTGACGCTCCTTGATGGTGATTGCTGTATGTGTCGTTCTGGGAGTTACCGAGTAGGGTCGCTATCGGTGGTTTTTTCTGTTACTGGGGAAATACAGTCAAGTACCGTGCCAGCCGGGAGGCCGGCTTATTTCCACTTTGTTTTACTTTTTCTGTGCACTATTGCGAGGGAATCCGTGGGTCCGGCCCGTCGTTGCGTGCCAGTGCAGGTCTGTGACAAGTCACTGTCCGTGGTGCCATGTCAGTTGTCAGAGAGAAATCATAGACCAGAATCCGCCGAACAGAATCCTATCATCAGTGCGCGCGCTGGCACATGGGTTATAACGGGAAGGAGTGGTAAAAATACCAGACACTGATCGGCAGGAAAGCGTAGTGATAAAAAAGAGGGATTAAAAAAGCCCGCCGCAACAGAGTGCGGCGGGCTTGACGACGGAGAACTGTATTGCGACGGCTTGCCTTATTGGGGCTTGGCAGTGGTCAGGTCGTAACCCACTTTCATGTTCTGGCCGTTTTTGTTGGTCTTGTCTGCGCCTTGCAGATCGGCAACGATCTTCGCGAAGCTCAGGCTCAGAGACTCGTGCGGCGCGCTGCCACCACTGGCGGAGATGCTATAGGAGCTGATCAGCACATCTTCCAGTTCATACACGGCGAACTTCTCTACTTGCTTGGCGCCGGTCTGCACGACATGGATCAACACTTTCACGCCTTCAGTACCGGTCAGCGATTCCTTGAACAGGCCGCCCGACGCGTTGTCCAGCATTTTGGTCAGCGTGATTTCGCTGATGGAAGGACGAGTGGCCTCACGGTTGGCCATATTGCCCACGTCCATGCTGATGCCGCGGCCAACACCAAACTGGAAGCTGTCGATTTCGATCCAGTCTTCATAACCCGCTGCAGTGACGTTGCCTTTGATTTTTTTGCCGTTGAAGTTCAAGTAGATTGCCATGGTGTTGAGCTCCTAGTTGGAAGTTCTGAAATGTGGTTTCCCTATCGGGAGGATTTGGACCAGTTAACTGCTTGGCTTGTGGTATACGTATCAACATCCGTGCCAAAGTTATATCTTATTGTTTTTTATGGATTTTCAGATATTCTCGATGTTGGCAGAGAAGATCGGATAGGACCTGACACACCGCTGTTTTCACGGTGACATGTCAGGGCCTGTGACAGATTTGCGGAACAGCGCGCAGTGACACGATCACTCCACGTCCCCGCGACCACCGGCCGCCAAATCCAGGCCCTGACGGATGAAGCGTTTGAACAGCTCCACCGGCTGTTCCGGATTGGCCTCGAATGCGGCCAGGCTCACTGCACCGGCTACAGCGTGGGCATAAAGGAAAGGCGGCACGGGAATTTCCGGCTCGCCGGGCTTGGCCATGCTGCCGCCAGTCCAGAAAGCCGCCGTGGCAGCCCAACTGACGGAGGATTTCTGACCAGTTTTTTCACTCCAGCTACGCGCAAGACGGCGACTGTCTTCGGAGGGCGAAATGGCCCACTGCTCCGCCGCTTTCAACGCTGCCTGCAAATCCGGAATGGCCTTATCACCCAATCCGCGCTTCGCGGCCAGGCAAGCCCACCAAACCGCTTCGCGCTTCGGCAGACAGTGCGCGATAAATTTCACCGCGTCGTTGAAATGCCCGTTCTGCACCAGCACTTGAATGAATTCCGCCGGCGTGAGATTGCCATTGGCAAGGGGACGCGCCTCTTCGCTCAGTTCGAACAGGCCGAGGATTTCGCCCGCTGTGCGGGCGCTGAATCGGATCAGTTCTTTCATAACGGTTAGAGCGCCAAGCCGTTAGCGTCGAAGTAGCCTTCAAACAACACGGTGCTGAGGTAGCGTTCACCGGAATCCGGCAGAATCACCACGATGGTCTTACCCGCGTTTTCCGGCTTTTTCGCCAGCCGCACCGCCACCGCTGTGGCCGCACCACAGGAAATGCCAGACAGGATGCCCTCTTCCTTCGCCAAACGACGGGCGTAATCCACTGCTTCTTCGTTGGTAACGGTTTCAATCTGGTCCACGAAGGACAGATCCAATACATCCGGGACAAAGCCAGCGCCAATCCCTTGAATTTTGTGCGGCGACGGCTGCAGGGGCTGACCAGCACGCGTTTGGGTGAGCACGGGGCTGGCAACGGGTTCCACCGCCACGCTCACCAATGGCTGCTTGCGTACTTGCTTGAAGTAACGGGTAACACCGGTGATGGTGCCGCCGGTACCAACGCCGGATACGAGGATGTCCACTTTGCCGTCGGTGTCGTTCCAGATTTCCGGGCCGGTGGTGGTTTCATGAATCGCAGCGTTGGCGGGATTTTTGAACTGTTGCAGCAGTACGTAGCGGTTGGGATCAGAAGCCTGGATTTCTTCAGCTTTGGCGATGGCACCTTTCATACCTTTGGCACCTTCGGTCAACACAAGCTTGGCGCCATAAGCGGTGAGCAGTTTGCGGCGCTCGATGCTCATGGTTTCCGGCATGGTCAGCGTCAGCGGATAACCGCGCGCAGCTGCCACAAATGCCAGCGCGATACCGGTGTTGCCGCTGGTGGGCTCGACGATTTCTTTACCGGGGCCCAGCAGGCCTTTTTTCTCCGCGTCCCACACCATGGCGGCGCCGAGACGGCATTTAACGGAGTAAGCGGGATTACGACCTTCGATCTTGGCCAGCACAGTAGCGCCGGCGCCGTCAGTGACTCGATTCAGCCGCACCAGCGGGGTGCGGCCGATGGACAATGCGTTGTCTTCATACCAGTTGGACATGGAGATTCTCCCTGCGTGTTCCAGACGTTAAACGTGTGGAATGCAGGGTAATACGTCCGCGCCTATCGCGCCACTCTCGTTGAAGTAGGACAGACGAACCGAGATGAAAGCGGGCGACGGTTTAAGCAAACCGCCGCCGCATGATTTTCAGCACCAGCAAGCTATAGAGGAAGAAGGAACCGAGGCTGCCGCCGCCGTCGCCACCTTTGCGGGAGCCATTGGCGCCACGCGGCGGTGTGCTGGGGGTAGCAGACTCCGCGATATCCAGCTTGTAACCCAACACGCTGGCTTTACCGGCATCCTGGTGACCGAATATTGCCAGCTGCAGATCGCCCGCCGGCAAAGGCAGGTTGGCGATGGTTTTGGTGACGTCGTTCGGATCGATTTCGTACTCAGCCAACAGCGTATCGCCCTGCGTCAGGAACAGTCTGGCCGAGTCAGACAATGTATCCGGCAGTTTCAGGTTGAGCACACTGAGACTGGCAGCGGCGGCACTGGTCAGACTGAAGTTGGAAGCGTCGACGAAGCCACCACCCAAGGTACCCCACCACTGGCCTGCGACTGCAGTACCACGTAGCAAGTGTGCGCGATAGTAGCCGTCGCTGGTGACTGAGTTAGATTTTTCCCACAGGCGATAGTGTCCCGCAGCCAACGAAGTATTCGTTTGAGTGGGAGTCGCTGCCGACAGCAAAACCGGCGCTTGCTTGCCGTTGGCCAGACGCAATTCGAATTCGCTCAAACCTGCAGGCAATTGGAAGAAATGCAGGCCTGCAGTGAAGGTATCGCCGGTGGCGAGTGTGAGATCGCCTACTTGTTTGTAATCGCCCAACGATGCGGAGGTATCCAGCAGTTGGGTAGCGCCCGCTTGCACGCGCACGCCGAGCAGCCCTTCACTGGCCTCGCCCGTTAATAGAAGTACGCGGTAGTGGCCCTTAGCGAGTGTTTGTTCCCGCGTTAGATCGGATTGATCCAATTCGATGAAGCCGCCGCTGGCGGAGGCGATTACCAGTGAAAAGTCGTCGAGAGAATCCGCGAGTGATGTGATTTCTGCTTTCACGGATCCGGAGGCAGCCAGATTGAATTCACCAATTAGCTTGCCTGGGACTGTGCTGTCGTCGTCGATCTGGGCCAGGTCGCTGGCTAATTCGTTACTGCCCTGTACCAGTTTCCAGCCCAACTGAGAGATACCACTGGCCGGTGCGCTGCCAATGATTTGCACGAACAGCGTACCAGGCACCGGCAAAAATTCGTGATTGAGCACGGGGCCACCGGGTTGAGTGGCGACGTCCCAATATAAATTCTGGCGAATGTGACCACTGCTGTCACGATTACTGATCAGCACTAGAATGCTGGTAAAAGGCTCTACTGGTAATGTGCCACTGGCGCTAAAATCCGTCAGTTCGAAGGTCACAGGTGCCGCTGAATTTACTGCGATGGATTGCTCATGGTAGTAGGTGCGCGGCCGGTTATTGTCTACTTCAAACAGGAAGGGCTCATCCAGCACTGGTTCGCTGGTACCGGCACGTTCCAGACGGGTTTGCAGTAGTGCCAGATTACCGCTGGGTTTGCCGGCGACATATAACTGGGCTGCCGCGGTGTCCGTCAATGTGAAGGTGGCGGTCAAGCGGGTTAAATCCACGCTTGCCAATCGTTTGTCACCAGATACCAGAAACAACTGTGCACTGGCCAATTGCTGCGGAGTGGAGGCAAGGGCATCGGCGACGGTAATGGTGTACTGGCCTGCCGGCAGCGACAGTTCGCGCTGAAACAAATCGTCCCGTTCACCGATGACCAGAGAATCCAACAAAATCTGAGCGTTTACGGTCTGAGCCAACAAACCGAAACAGATCACCCAACTGACTCGAACCCAGAGCCGCCGCCATAACGCTGCCGTTTTCATAATTCCCCCAACTTCAGATTTCTATTACAACAATGATTTCAAAATAAGCGTCAGGATGGAGCCGAAACTCCACCCTGTTATAGCCTTCAACCTTGCTGGCGTAATTGAGCCAATGCCTTTTCCGCTTCATCGCGACCGTGGAATTTTTTGTCGCTACCCAAGGCTTTTTCCAGATACAGCGTGGCATTGGCGCGATCGCTACTGCCCAGGTAGGCCATTGCCAGGTGATATTGAATCACCGGGTCATCCGGCGAAGCGCGCAGTGCTTGCTGGATGATAGGTAAGGCGCGCTGATAATCGCCGGCTACTGCCTGGACCCAACCTGCTGTGTCGAGGAACGATGGATTATCGGAGTTGACCAGCTGATCGGCTAAGGCTTTGGCCCGGTTCAGACTCTCTACGTCTTTCTTGTAGGTGACAATCAGCATGGCCAGGTTGTTAATGATGGTTTTATTGTCGGCATGCTTGCCCAATACGGTTTCATACTGGGCAATGGCAACATCAAAATGGCCTGCCTTTTCCGCGTAATTAGCCGTTTCAATTCGCAGCGGCACACTGTCCACCGAGTCCACGACGCCTGCCAGATATTGGTAGCCTGCTTCCAGATTTTTTTCGCTGGTTGCCGTCATGGCGAGATTGCGGTGCGGCACCCACCAGTCGGATTTCAATGTCACGCAGCGCTGGAAATACTCGCGAGCTTTATTCCAGTTCTTCTTCGCCAGGTACAGCTCACCTTGCAGATTAAGTGCAACCGGATTGGGTTCGCCTTTATCTTCCTGAGAGGCCAACCAACGGATCGCCTCATCGACTTGCTTCAGCGCGATATAACTTTTCACTTTAGCCGTCAGCGGCTCAGTGGCACCGGGCTTCAACGCAAGCGCCTGGTCAAATACCGCCAGTGCTTCCTGATGTTTGCCGCGCGCCTGCAGAATCAACCCTTGATAATAGGGATTGAGCGGGCTTTGCGGCGCCAGTTTCTTCAGGTCTTCCAATACCTGATCTGCATCGTCCAGATACTGGGAATCGATATAGAGTCGAACCAGTCTTTCCTTAATGACAGGATTGTTGGGCACCAGCTTGTTGGACGTTTCCAACTGTTTGGCAGCTTCATTGGGCTCACCCATTGCTGCGTACAAATCCGACAGTTGCACCCGCAAATCTACATCGGTTGGCTGCAGGTTAAGAGCGGCCTTGTACAAATCCACCGCCTGCTGATTTTCACGGTTTAACAAGTGGGCGCGGCCTAGCAACTTGAGCACATCGGGTGCATCGGGCGTGGCGCTCATCACTGCACGTAGATCGTTGATGGCATCTGTAGGTTTGTTACGACTAATGTTGATGCTGCCACGCAGCTTCAACGCTTCCACATCGGCGGGGTTTTCTTTCAACACTTCGTCCAGAGTAGCCAGCGCTTCGTCCACTTTTCCTTCCACGCTGGACAGGTAGGCCAGGCGGGTTTTTGCTTTCAGTATCGTTACGTCGTCTTTTTCAAGCAACGTGGTATAGATCGTGCGGGCATCATCTATTTTCTTCTGGGTGAGGAAGAAACCGGCCAGACTGAGTTGGAAGTCATACTGCTCCGGGTTGGCTGCGATGGCATCGCGTAGCACTGACTCGGCCTTGGCTTTGTCATCCCGCTGCAGATAAAAACGATGCAGCGCCAACACAGTTTCAATGGAGTCCGGCGCTGTGGTTACGGCGGTCTGTAATAGTGCTTCCGCGTCGTCCTTGCGACCGCTTTTCTCGTAGTAAGCAGCCAATTGCGATTTGTACGCCACAATTGTGGGGTTCAGCTCTACCAATTTTTTCATCGCGGTTTCAGCCAAAGCGTTGCGCTGAGTAGCCAGATAGAGTTGCGCCAGCAAAGTGTAAAGGCTGGAACTGTCGCCATGATTGGCGGTTTCGGTTTCCAGCAAAGTGATTGCATCATCAGTGCGCTTCTGCGCGGAATAAATCGATGCCAGCAGAATGATATTATCCAGGCGCGCCCTGTTAAGTTTGTAAGCCTGTTCCGCGTTTACCAGCGCCTCATCGAGTTTTCCCTGTTGCGACTGGGCGCCAGCTTTCAATGCTAGAGCGGTGTCATCTGTCGCGTTGGTTGCCAATACTTCTTCCGCCAACACTAGCGCCA
>DATLII010000183.1:0-8141 GCA_035539495.1 Dongiaceae bacterium | reverse complement strand
GCAAATACCCGCTTTCCGAGCCATGAAGAATCCGCGGCTTCTCCCAGCGCTATTACTTGTCCGACGCAGGCGTAGCCATAACGCAAAGGATACGTGGTGGCATCGCGCAATCCATCGATACTGGCATCGAGTGCCATGTCGTCCGGTATTTGGCCGCGATAGACCAGCAGCTCGGTTCCGGCACTGACTGCGGAGCGTTCCACTTTTACCAGCACTTCGTCGCCACGGGGCGATGGCAACTGGCATTCACGAATTTCAGCGTCACCAGGGCGGGTAAACCAGAGTTGTTGCGCGGTAACTGAATCTGTCATGCGGCAGCACGTGCGTAGCGCAGGTTGCCCCATACGATGAGATCGGCGCCCATTGCCTCTGAATAGAAAGGTGCAATCTGTGGCAGCAAGTGACGTGAATCCACGCCCAGATCGCTCACGGCCTTGTAGCCGCCCACCAGTGTCGGCGTGATGGTGATGATGACGGCATCGACCAGCTGTGCGCGCAGAAAAGCGGTAATCACACTGGCGCCGCCTTCCACCATCAGGCGTTGTATGCCGCGTCGTCTTAACACTTGCAGCGTGCGGTGCAAACATACGCGTCCTTCCGCATCGCCTTGCATGGACGTGATCTGCAATCCATCGATGGCAGGTGGATCATTTTCAGTGGTGAAGACCCAGCAGGGTTTGCCTGCCGCGTTGCGCACGCGGGAAGTAGCTGGGATGCGCAGTTGGCTGTCCAGTACGATCGGTTGCGGGCTGGTGCCGGCGCAGCGACGCACGTTCAATTGCGGATCGTCGCTGAGAACGGTGCCGATGCCCACCAGAATGCCATCGTGCAAACTGCGTAAGCGATGTGTGAAATTCAGCGATTCCTGTCCGCTCAATGCCAGAGGCGCGCGGTGATGTAGCGCAATGCTGCCATCCAGACTTTGCGCATAACTGAGCGTGACGAAAGGCCTTTCGTCAGCGGGAACATCGTGCTGGCTGTCACCCAGCCAGTGTTCAATTCGGGTACTGATGCTCATGCAATTCGCTGCCGTGTTGCTTCGCAAAGGGTTTCAGCTTGAGCATGTGCTCCATGCGTTGCACCTTGGTCTGCAAATAAAGCTGGTTTTCAACATTGAGTGCGACTTCCAGCGGAACCCGCGCGACCACATTGACGCCTTCTTCCCGCAGCGCCTGGATTTTGGCCGGATTGTTCGTTATCAAGCGCACGGATCCCACACCCAGCTCTTCCAGAATACAGGCAGCCAGCGCGTATCTGCGTTCATCCGCACCGTGCCCCAGCATCAGATTGGCATCGACGGTGTCATAGCCTTGATCCTGCAGATTGTAAGCCCGCAGCTTTTGCGCAAGGCCAATGCCACGGCCTTCCTGCCGCAGATACACCACCGCGCCACGGCCTTCTTGAGCAATCAGCGCCAGTGATCGATCCAGTTGCTCACCGCAATCGCAACGCAACGAACCCAGCACGTCTCCGGTAAAGCATTCGGAATGCACACGCACCATAACCGCGTCGCCCTGACCGACATCGCCTTTGAAAAAGGCCAGATGCTCCTTATCGTCTTCGGTGTTGGTGTAGTAACACAACTGAAACTCGCCATAACGAGTAGGGATGCGAGCAGCGGCGGTGCAGGTTACGCTAGGTTTTGACATGGATGATAGGGGCTTAGGGCTATTGGTTGCAGAGGGCTTCGACATAAAACACTTCAATAAAACATTCAGTTGTTGATGCGCGGTCATTCAGCTGCTGCCACAGCAACAGTTGAAGGAGTATGTTCACAGAATATGCATATATCCCGCCAACGGGTGCTATGCTTGCGCTTTCATTTTTCGATAGCGCGTTCATGAATACAGTTTATTTTGCAGTTCCCGGCAATCTTAACACGCTGACCGGTGGCTATGGCTATGACCGGCGACTGATCGAAGAGTTGCGCCGCTTGGGATGCCCGATCAAGGTGCTGACACTGGCGGCCTCTTTTCCCAATCCTGATGCTGCTGCACTTACCGATGCCGACGCGCAGTTGTCCGCGCTGCCTGAGCAGGCGGTGGTGGTTGTGGATGGGCTTGCCTACGGCGCCATGGAGGAAATTGCAGAAAAGCAGGCGCGCCGTTTATGCCTGATTGCCCTCTGCCATCACCCGTTGATGCTGGAAACCGGCCTTGCACCGGCGCTGGTGCGGCAGCGTGAACAATCGGAGCGTCGTGCCCTGCAGGTGGCGGCAGCGGTTGTGGTGACAAGCCCGGCTACCGCGCGATCGCTGACCGAGCTGTTCGAGATTCCCCAATCCCATATTTCCGTTGCGTTGCCGGGCACCGATCCTCAACCTTATGCGCCCTGCAACGGTAGTCCGCCCGTGCTGCTGACAGTGGCAACGCTCACGCCGCGAAAAGCACACGATGTGCTGATCGATGCGCTGGCCAGTCTCACCGATTTACCTTGGCAGGCGCGCTGGGTGGGTGGTACCCATTTCGATCCGGATTGGGTGCGCCAATTGCAGCAGAAAGTGCGTGACAGCAAGCTGGAGGAACGCGTTACATGGGTGGGGGAAATTACCGACCCTGCATCGGAATACGCGGGTGCCGATTTATTTGTGTTGCCTTCCCACTATGAAGGCTACGGTATGGTTTTTGCGGAAGCGTTGTCGTTTGGATTGCCTGTTGTCGGTACGCAGGCGGGTGCCATTCCGGGCGTGGTGCCTCCGGGTGCGGGCATTTTGGTGCCACCCGGCGATGCCGCTGCACTTGCAGTCACGTTGCGGCAATTGCTGGTCGATGTGGATTTGCGTGCACGTCTGCAACAGGGCGCGCGCGACAGCGCCAGGCAATTGCCACGCTGGCATGATGCGGCGAATACCGTCATTGCGCTGATCAAGCGATTGCGGCTGTCTTCACCTTAATGTTTGTACGAGGAAATCATGAGCGGTTTTTCCGTTGAATGGCTGGACCTGCGGGAACCGGCGGATCGCGCTGCGCGTGACAGTGCACTTGCCCAGCAGGCGCTGGCGGATCTGAAGCCGGGTTCGGTGGTTGTCGATTTGGGCGCGGGCAGTGGATCAACTCTGCGAGCGTTGACTGAAACAGGCGCGAACGAAATTCGTTGGCGGCTGGTCGATCTCGATGATGTTTTACTGACAGAAGCCAGTCGCCGTCACGGCGCAACGCATGCGATTGAAACCTTCCTGCTCGATTTGAAACAACCGCAGCGGTTACCACTGCAGGATGCCGCGTTGGTAACTGCATCTGCGTTGTTTGATCTGGTGTCGACTGCCGTGGTGGATCAACTGATTGAGCATTTGCGAAGCCGGGCAATACCCCTGTATGCAGTGCTCAATTATGACGGCATCATGCAATGGCAACCGATTCACCCACTGGATGAATCAGTCAGGCAACAATTCAATCTCGATCAGAAGCGCGACAAAGGATTGGGCCCGGCGTTGGGCCCGCAGGCGGGATCTTATCTGGAACATGCGTTGCGCGAGAAACACTATGATGTTCATGTTCGCTCTACGCCCTGGCAGCTTGGCCCGGACGACCATGCGTTGGTTACCGCATTGATCGACGGCATTGCTGCAGCGGTCAGCCAGCAAGGTGAGCTAGCTGACGATGCATTAACTGCCTGGGCTGAGTTCCGCCGTCGGCATGTGCAGGACGGTCAATGCACGATTGGTCATGTGGATCTGTTGGCCATTCCCCAAGAAAATCGCAGCTGACTTTATTGCAGCGCGGTTATTGCTAATTGGTTTGATGAAAACGCGTTAACGAATTGATCGCGCATGCGATCCATACGCCATACGGGTGTGGACTCGGTTGGCAGCAAGCCTTCCGTCCATGCCCAGGATGAAGTGGCCGCCATGACAGCTTTGTCGCGCGTGATCAGATGCACCGGCACATCATGGTTGTCAGGGTTTTGCGTGACCAATGTGGCCGGCTGGTGATCGCCCAGCACCAGTACCACCAGATTGTCATCGCCATATTGCAGAAGATAAGACACCAGCGTGCTGATCGTGTAGGCAATACATTCGCGATAATGCAGGCGGACACGCGCCACATCCTGCCAAACCTGTTCAGGAGTGTCACCGCGTTGCGCCTGTTCGCTGAAGACGGCGCCGTCTGCTACGGTGTCCCACGGCACCAAGCGTGGAATCGGTGTCCAGGGTGCATGGGAAGACAGCAGTGCGATTTCCGCCATCACCGGTTCGCGAGTCGCCCGCTGCCGTTCAAACATCTCAAACGCAGACAAGGTGTATTGATCCGGCATGGTGATCCAATTGAAAGGCAGACCTTTGTAACCCAGATTGTGCGCGTCATAAATCTGGTCGTAGCCGTAAAAACGCGATTCCGGCCAAGGCGCGGTAATGCCCGGCATCACGGCCACTGAACGCCAACCCGCTTCGGCAAACAAACGATTCAAGGTGTAGCGCGAACTGGTCATCAGGCTGTCGTAGCGATTCTGGCTGTCGATCCACAATCCTGACAAGGTGGTGGCGTGGGCAAGCCAACTGATGCCACCGGAAGTGGGTGATGTCAGATAGCCGCTGCGTACGGCGAATCCAGCTTCAGACAGTTGCTGGCTCTGGGCCTGCAACAGTGGAATCATATGCGGCGCGAAGTCTGGATTGTCGATCAGGGTGCGGCCGTAGGATTCGACAAACACTACCATCACATCCTTGCCTTTTAGCTTTTCGAACAGCTGATCGCGGGGCCAGTTTGTCAGCTCATCTTGATTGACGATTTTTCCGAAGGCTTTGATGTCGCGAACGCTGTCGACGGTATGAATCACATGAGCCGCCAGCGAGTGGTAAAACGGTGTTGCCGCAAAGGCGAAACCGATCTGATGTGCGCCCAGCCAACCGAGAAGGCCTACTACCAGCAGCGTTGCGTTACGCTGTGGCGCCAGCCGAAGATCGTGCTGCAGGCGTTGCAATGCCCACGCTGTGCTGGCCAATATCGCCAGAATCAATAACAGCGACCCCAGCGTTATGCCTGTCACGCGCAAGAGACCTGTTGCACCATGCAACAGATCCAGACCAGCGAGGATCAGGTAGCTATCGAAAATCGGGCTAAACGGGCGCGCATAGATCTGGAAGGTAATCAGGTCCGCCAGCTTGAACGCAATGCCTACGGTGATGAGTGTTGCCAGGATGATCCGTGTCGGTTTGGCAAAACGCTGCGGGCACAATAGCAGCAGGCCAATCAGCAACAGCTCAAGCGGCAACAACAGAAAAGAAAACAGGGTCATGTCGTCCAGGCGGTTGGGTATGACCAATGCCAGAAAAACCCATACAGATGCAGCGAGGTTCAGACCCCATTGCGGGAAAAAATGACGGCTTTGGTTCAACGTTTGACCACCTTCTGAAACGGCGGCCGATATTAGCATCAAAGCCTGTGACCGGGTCAATATGTTGCCAGAAGGCTGCGCTAAGAGTGAGAAGCAGCGATGGCTATAGCCGCCATTTCACGCTGTCGATCTCAGTAAAACCGGTCCAGCAGGTACTCTTTGCCATGCTTTCTCCGGTCCCAGCGGGATTTTAGTTCGTTCAGCTGCTTATCCTGCGGATCTATCTTCAGTCCCATGGCAATCAGTTGTTCGGACGTGTCCATATCTTTGCGCTTGAAATGCTTTTTCCCCACTTTGAAGAAAGCATCGGTGAACGTGGCGTTGGCGGAGCGGACCGTTTTGTCTTGGGGGTAATGCTGCAGCATATACATGTAAGCCGAATAGGCTTGAGAAAGACTTTCAGCATTCAGGGCTTCGGGATCCTGCAGAATGCTATGCCAGCGATCCAGATTTTCTTGCGCAGCAACATAACGTTGGCGATCGATGCCGGCTTGCCTGTCGCGAATTTGCGGGCCGATTTGCTCATTCAACTGATGCTTGTCCGCCAGCGCCCGGATTTGCCTCAGCAATTGGGTTGCCTTGGCGGGATTGTTGTTAGCCAGCGCCTGATCAACCTTTTCCAGCTGAGTAGTCACGATGCGCGTTTGGCCACTGATGACCTGCTGCAGAATTCTATCGTCCAGATGGTGCCAGGCCACAACGGCGCGGGCGCGATCGATGTATTGCTGGGCTTTGATCGAATTTCCCTTCCTCAGCTCGATATCTGTCAGAACCAGATATTTGGCAACGACCATGCGAATCCCGTCATTTGCCGCCTGATTTTCGGGATCCAGCTCCAGTACTACCAGGAACATTTCATACGCATTTGCATGAATCGGTTGCATCAACCTGAATTCGCGCAGTGCGGCGTCAGCTTGGGTCAGCAATTCGGTAACCCGATCCACGGGAGCCGGTGATTCGGATTGCAATTGCGTGTCTGCGGGTGTGTCTTTATGAAAGGCGCTGCCCTGGTTTTCGATGGTCTGTTGCTTAGAGCTATTTGAGGCCGGAGTTTTGGTCGCCAGCGAGATCGATTGCGGCGCATTAATGTCTGCCGTGCTGACGCTTTCGGGGTTCGGGGCCGGGGCCAGGGCCGGCGTCAGGAGCGAGGAGGGCGCATTGGCTTGCAACAATCGTCGGGATGTTTCCGTCCATTCAGGCGCTGCACTCTCCGTATTGAAAGCGGCATTGAAGGTATATGGAGCATGATTCAGTGGTTCAGGCGCTGGCGTGAATGGCGTCACGCTGGTTTGGCGAGGATTGGCCAGGATGGAAAACATAAGAATGGAGCCCGCCGACAGAATTACCGCGACAGCGGTATGCCGATTCTGATTGCCATTGCGCGCATTGTTTGTCTGGGCAGCCGGTGCCTGGATAGCCGGCAGCGGTTTTGGCGCAGGAGCTGGTTGGGGTGCTGAATTCTGTGGTGTTGGAAGAGGCGAGGGGTATTGCTGTTGATGATTCTGTGACGGTTGTGGCGTGGCTATCAATGTCAGCGCTGATGCGGCCAACGTCTTTTGGTTTTGCAATGGCGTCAGCCCATGCACCACAAGCGGGACCACGGCAGGGTGCTGTCTTTTTTGTCGTACCTGCAAATGTCTGACGCCGGCCATCCTTTGCAGGGGTGCCAGCAATTCCATTTCCTTTTTTTGCTGGGCGGGAATGGCGACATGCTGCTCAAGTGCCCGCGCTACTTCGAGCATATTCTGGTAACGGTCGGCTGGATCTTTTGCCAGCATTTTTTCCAGCATGGGTTGCAAATGGTAAAACCGGGCGGGTAGAGCAGGCACAGGATCGTTAATGTGTTTGATGGCAACCGCAACGGGGGATTCAGCGTAATACAGCTGTTTCCCGGCCAGAATTTCATAGATGACAGCGCCAAGACTGTAGATGTCGGTTCGGTAATCTGTCTTTTCCGCTTTCGCCTGTTCAGGGCTCATATAGCGCGGCGATCCCACCAGTGTTCCGTTGGAAGTCGCATCGACCTGAGCGGCGTCCACCAGTTTGGCAATGCCGAAATCTGTCAGAACGGCTGTCTGATCGGCCCGGAACAGAATGTTTTCCGGCTTGATATCGCGATGGATGTAGGAACGCGCGTGAACATAATTCAGCGCATCAACCATCTGATAAATGACCCGAAGCCCAAGCTCAGATTCAATTCCATCCTTGATGCGGCCTTTGAGATCGCCGCTTGGCAGATACTCCATGGACAGATAGTGGTAATCCTGAAAGTGGCCAACATCATAAACCGGCACGATGTTGTGATGTGTCATGCTGGCGGTGATTTTGGCTTCTCGCAAAAAGCGTTCGGCGAATGCGGAATCGTTCACCAACTGCGGCGACATGATCTTCAATGCCACCTGGCGCTCAAGGTTATGCTGAATGGCAAGGTAAACCGTCGCCATCCCCCCTTTGCGAATTTCTCTGATAACGGTGTAGCCGGGAATATTCGCGTCCACTATGAATCTCCTGCTAACGTCCCCATTTTTTTGTCGTCATTCGGAGCGGCTGCGTGTAAGAGAATATTGTCGAAAGCCGGACTTTGTCTATTCTCATTCGCGTATTTCAATCACCGAATTCATCCTCAAGCGCCGGCGTTTTTAGCCATCAACTATTTTTGAAAGACGGTTGAAGTGGGGCACTAACGCACCATGACCGAGCTTGATTCCAAAATGTGGCACCTTTATTACGCAGAAAAGGGCTGTTGGTTTGAGAGAGCAGAGCAATACGAGAGAAAAGTGAAAGAAGCTCACCCAACTGATGAGCCT
>DATLII010000182.1:0-6104 GCA_035539495.1 Dongiaceae bacterium | reverse complement strand
GATGACGCACACTCAGACCGGTGAAAACGCCTTTCTTCTCCATCGTCGCCATATCGGCTTCGGCCACTTTGGTGTGGCTGCATTCCTCGATGAACGCAGCCACGGCCGGATCGGTTTCAGCGGCTTTCTTCGCCAGCGGATGTTGCGCGGCCACCGCGACATAACTCACACCCATCAAGGTGTCGGGGCGGGTGGTGTAAACGGTCAGCACGCCGTCGCCGGGAATCGCGAACTCCAGCTCCACGCCTTCGGACCGGCCGATCCAGTTGCGCTGCATGGTTTTTACCTGTTCCGGCCAATGATCGAGCCGGTCCAGGTCGTTCAGCAATTCTTCGGCGTAGTCGGTGATCTTCACGAACCACTGGGGAATTTCCTTGCGCTCCACCAGCGCGCCTGAGCGCCAGCCGCGGCCATCAATCACCTGTTCGTTGGCCAGCACAGTCTGGTCCACTGGGTCCCAGTTCACCGTGGCCATTTTCTTGTACACCAAACCTTTCTCGTACAGCTTGGTGAAGAACCACTGCTCCCAGCGGTAATATTCGGGGCGGCAGGTGGCCAGTTCCCGTTTCCAGTCGTAGCCGAAGCCCAGCCGTTTCAGCTGGCCTTTCATGTATTCGATGTTTTCGTACGTCCATTTGGCGGGCGCGACCTTGTTTTTGATCGCGGCGTTTTCCGCCGGCAGACCGAAGGCGTCCCAGCCCATGGGTTGCAGCACGTTCTTGCCCAGCATGCGCTGGAAGCGGCTGATCACGTCGCCGATGGTGTAGTTGCGCACGTGGCCCATATGTAGGCGGCCGCTGGGATAGGGGAACATGGACAGGCAGTAGTAAGGTTCCTTGCCCGGCTGTTCGGTCACGTTGAATGACTGGTTTTCTTCCCAGAAACGTTGGGCATCGGCTTCAATCGACTGCGGATGGTAGATCTCTTCCATCGAATAGGACTCTTGGGGGGCTGCAATGGCGTAAACGCGAATGATCGAGCCGCGTAGGATACCGGACTGGGGCTACCATTTCGAGTCGGGCGGGTGCGATGTCGGGGGCTGAATCGGGAGCACACGGTCAAGTTTGTCGCAATCCACAGAATCCTGCCGAAGCCAGTGTTTGCGGCTTCCCCCCATGAGACTCTGCATGCACAATCTGCCGCTTCGCCAGTTTGCTGTCCTACCTGTCATAGGAATTCCCGCGTGATCCGCAGTGTTCTCACCCAGTTGATGTTGCCGCCGGCCCTGAACTTCGCCCTGTTGCTGCTGGGCCTGCTGTTGCTGCTGCGTTACCGGCGCCTGGGACAGAGCATCATTGTTTTCGCCCTGGCGACCCTGTGGCTGCTTTCATTGCCCTGGGTGAAATACCAGATGTACCTGGCGCTGGAAAATCATCCGCCGCTGGAGCAATCCATCCTGCAGACGCTGGATGGCAATCGGACCGCCATCGTGGTGTTGGGCGGTGGTATGCGTGGATTCGCGCCGGAATACGGTCATGAGGGGTTGATGGACGGCTCTATTCGCCGGGTGATTTATGCAGCGGAAGTGGCCAGCCATCGAACGCTGCCGATCTTAGTGAGCGGAGGCGGATACGACGATACCTCGGACACGGAAGCCGCGCTGATGGGGCAGATCCTGACACGGATGCAGTTGGCACCACGCTGGCTGGAGGACCGCAGCCGCAACACCTGGGAGAACGCAGGATTCAGCGCACCCATGCTGCGCCATGACGGCATCGACACCGTTGTACTGGTGACTGACGCCTGGCACATGCGGCGGGCAGTGGCCTGCTTCCAGGCGCAGGGTTTGAAGGTGGTGCCGGCGCCCACCGACTTCCGTAGTGGTACCTATTCGGATTTCCGCAGCCTGTTACCGGAACGGCTGGCCATCTACCAGAACGGCGATGCCATACGCGAATGGTTGGGCATACTGACTTACAGCCTGCAATACGACAATTTCCGCAACGCGCTGGACACCCGCCCAGTCACGTCCGAAACAGAGGCCGATCTTCCGGCAACCGCGCCGGCCCCAATCCCCGCGCCATCCCAATCAGCACCAGCAGACCCGACAGAATCAATACCGGCCACCAACCCCAGTGCATGAAGGGTGTTGTGCCGCTGACCGTACGGAAGCTGCCTTTCAACAGACCTTCCTTGAATTGCGGTAACTGCTCCAGCACCTTGCCGTACGGATCGATTATCGCGGTTACGCCGGTATTGGTGCCCCGCAGCAAATATTTGCCGGTCTCCAGCGCCCGCATGCGCGCCATCTGGAAATGTTGCAGCGGGCCCCACGAATGACCAAACCAGGCGTCATTGCTGATGGTGACCAGGAAATCTTTACCCGTGGCTTCCTTGCGCACCAGCTCCGGATACACGATTTCGTAGCAGATATAGGCGGCGAACTTCAGTCCTTTTGCCACCAGCGCTTCCTGCTGATCACTACCGGGTGTGAAGCTGGACATGGGCAGATTGAAGAACGGAATCAGGCCGCGGATAAATTGCTCCAGCGGCACGTATTCCCCGAACGGCACCAGCTTCTGCTTGTGATACATACCGGCGCCGTCACCGATCACGAAGATCGAGTTGTAGTACGTGCTGCGTTCATTCTCCCAGCGCCAGAACGGCACGCCGCTGACGATGGCGACGTTCTTCTCTTTCGCGCGAATATTCAGGTTACCGATGAAGTTGGGCGCCTCGTGATGGAATACGGGATAGGCCGCCTCGGGCCATAAAATAATGTCCGCATCCCAGGCCTGCTCGGTCAGACTCTTGTAGGTCATCAGAATCAGGTCGCGATAGGCGGGGTCCCATTTCTGATCCTGATCAATATTGCCCTGCACCAGCGCCACTTTCAGCACCGGCTCCGCTTTGGGTTCGACCCAGCGCACCTGTTGCGACGCAAAACCGATACCCCAAATCGCCAGAATCGCCAGTGCCGTATAGCCTTTGCGACGATTGAATCGCTGTACCAGCAACCGCAACAGCACCGCCATCAACGCCGCCACAAAACTGATCCCTAGCACACCGGTAATCGGCCCTAACGGCGCCAGCGGCGTATCGATCAGCCCATACCCGGCCCACAGCCAGGGGAAGCCGCTCATGAACCAGGTCTTGCTCCATTCCGCCAACACCCAGATCGCAGGAAAGGTCAGCAAGACAGTACGGTCCAGCTTGAACAGGCGATAAAACCCAAACGGAATCGCAAAGAAAATCAGCGCCAGAAATGCCACGAACAATGCCGTTGCCAGCACGGACAACCACAGGGGCGTATGCCCGAAATAATGGATCGACACATACACCCAGGACACGCCGACGCCATTGAAGCCCACGCCATACCACCAGGCGCGCTTGAAAGCCTGGCCTGGTTTGAGGCCCTCGAGCAGCCACACTAGCACGGCCATCGACAACGGCATCACCGGCCACAGCTCCAGCGGAGCCAAGCCCAGGGGAAAAACGGCGCCTGCGAGCAGGGCCAGCAGGTGGCCTTTGCCACCCGCGGTCGGGGAACGTTTGAAATCCATGAAAAGGTCTTAGTGTTGGATCGGGCAGACTTTCAGTAGACGGATCGCCCGATTGTCGGCGTTGAGGACGGTGAAATTGTACTTGCCGATGTTCACACTTTCATCTCGTTTCGGCAGTCGACCGAATTGACTCAGCACAATTCCGCCGATGGTATCGAATTCGTCTTCGCTGAAACGGGTGCCGAAATGCTCGTTGAACTCGTCCACCGGCGTTACCGCTTTCACCACGAACTCGTTAGCTTTGCTGGGCTTGATCAGGTGATCGTCATCAAAATCATGCTCGTCGCCGATCTCACCGACGATCTGTTCCAGCACATCCTCGATCGTCACCAGGCCCGACATCTTGCCGTACTCGTTCACCACGATCGCCATATGGGTGCGGGTCTGGCGGAATTCCCGCAGCAGCACATTCAGGCGCTTGCTCTCTGGCACGCAGTTGGCGGGGCGGATCATTTCCTTCAGCGGCGTCTTGTCCAGGCGGTTGCGCGCCACCAGATCCAGCAGATCTTTCGCCAGCAGAATGCCAATGATGTTGTCGGGGGAGTCGCTGTAAACGGGGAAGCGGGAATGAGCGGATTCGATGATGGGGGCCAGATATTCTTCCGGTTTCGCCGTGGCGGACAGCACCACACATTGCGAGCGGGGCACCATGATCTCGCGCACCTGCATGTCGGAAACCTGCAACGCGCCCTGGAAAATGCCGAGCGCCTCGGCGTCGATCAGCCCGGTGTGATGGGCGTCGGTCAGGATTTCCAGTACTTCGGCCTGGGTCTGCGGCTCACCGGAGAGAAAGTTGGCAATGCGGTCGAGAAAGGTGCGGGCCGGTGAGCCGTTGCGACTGTGGTCGTCGTTCATGATGACGCGTGTCACTCCATGTTGATTATTCGATTACGTAGGGGTCTGCAAATCCCAGTTTGCCCAGGATCTGCACCTCCAACGCTTCCATTTCAGTCGCCTCATCTTCGTCGATATGATCGAACCCCAGCAGATGCAACGTACCGTGTACCACCATGTGGGCCCAATGAGCCTGCAATGGTTTGTGCTGTTCGTGCGATTCCCGTGCCACCACCGGAGCGCAGATCACTAAATCACCTAACAGGGCCAGTTCCACATCCTCGGGCCCTTCGAATGGAAAGGACAGCACGTTGGTGGGTTTGTCTTTGCCCCGATAGGTGTTGTTCAGGGTACGGCTTTCGGTGGTATCTACTACGCGAACGGTGATTTCAGTGGCCAGACCCGGCGGCGACAGGTAGCCCGCGGTTTCCAGCGCTTTGAAGACCCAGGCGCTGAAGTCGGCTTCCGACGGTAGATTGGGGCTGTCACAGGCTAGCTGGAAATCCAGATCCAGCGCCAGGGTGCGCTTGGTGGATCGTTTCATCTGGCCTGGCGTCCCTGTGCCTTGTCCTCTTCTTTTGCTTCGAAATGGTCGTAGGCTTCCACAATCCGTTGCACCAGGGTGTGGCGCACCACGTCCTTCGAGTCGAAGTAGGTGAAGCCGATCTGCTCGATATCTTCTAACACTTCCATTGCATGTCGAAGACCGGACTGGATGCCGCGCGGCAGGTCGATCTGGGTGTAGTCGCCGGTGATCACCGCTTTGGACCCAAAGCCGATCCGGGTCAGGAACATTTTCATCTGTTCCCGGGTGGTGTTCTGGCTTTCATCCAGGATGATGAAGGAGTTGTTCAACGTGCGACCGCGCATGTAGGCCAGAGGGGCCACTTCGATGATCTGGCGATCGATGTACTTGGCCACCCGTTCGAAGCCCAGCATTTCATAGAGGGCGTCGTATAGGGGGCGCAGGTAGGGATTGATCTTTTCCGCCAGGTCGCCAGGCAGGAAGCCCAGCTTCTCGCCCGCTTCCACCGCAGGACGTACCAGCAGGATGCGGCGCACTTTTTCCGCTTCCAGAGCTTCCACCGCGCAGGCGACTGCCAGGTAGGTTTTACCCGTACCGGCGGGGCCGATGCCAAAGTTGATGTCGTGGCGGAAGATCTTGCGCACGTATTCTTTCTGATTTTCGCCGCGGGGCTTGATGGCGCCTTTGCGAGTGCGAACGCTGAGCTCACCGGTTTCCGGATCGTCGTGCAGGCCGGAATGCAGCGGGGTGGACACACCGCTCAGGCCCGCTTCCATCAGGGATTCACTCAGTTGCAGGTGGACCTGATCGGGGGTGATTTCGCGGTTCGCAAAGGTTTCGCGGTAGAGACTGTCAAGAACGCTGCTGGCGGTAGCCACCTGATCCGGGTGGCCCGTCAGCTGGAAGGCGTTGCCCCGGTTCTTGATCTGCACGTCGAGGCGCTCTTCGATCTGGCGGAGGTGTTCGTCGAATTGGCCGCACAGTTTAGCCAGGCGGCGGGAATCGGCGGGTTCGAGTTTGAGCTGCTGGGTAGTCACTATTTGATTCAAAATGCCTGCGGTATACGCCCTGCGATTGATGGGAATGATTCCTAGCATATACCGGAAGCGCGGAGCAGGAAAAGCCGTAAATGGGCCCGGTGTCGGTGGGGTTTACGCTGGTGCTCCGGGTTTGGCGCGGGTTTGCTCAATTGCTGTCGGGCTGATTTACAGACCCTGATCAACACAACATCTGTGTTGAAT
>DATLII010000181.1:0-2527 GCA_035539495.1 Dongiaceae bacterium | reverse complement strand
GCCTGGAAGACCAGGTAACGAAGCTCGATTCCTGTCTGGATGGCTCGCGTCCGCATCTATCGGCGATGCTGACGGCGATTACCAATACCAAGGCTGCGACAGCCAAAGCGGCAGCGGCATCGGTGGTGGTGGCGAAGACCGAAAGCGTTGCGGCTGCACCGGTAGTTGCCGTACCAGCGGTACCCAAAACCGCGACACCTGCGGCCGTTACAACAACAGCTGTTGCTGCAGTACCTGCGGCGGTGGCGCCGCCGGCCAAGCTAACCCCTGTCAGCACGCTCAAAGGTAAGGTGCAGATCACCGACATTCTGCCGGATTTCGTCCTCATCTATTGGCAGGACGGTACACAGCCGGAAAAAGATATCGATGTGCTGGTGCATCCCACCGGCTTCGACAAAAAAATCTATGTTCTGGCGCCGGGTGGCAGCATCAAGCTGCGCAGCAAGGATTTCTCTGGGCATGCCATTTCAGCGTTGAGTGAAAACACGGGCGTGTCGCAATCGTTGGGTGCATTGGGGTCCATGCAGTCGCGCGCGGTCGATGTGGATTGGCCCGATAACAGTCTGATGGCGCTGCGCAGTGATAAGAGTCGTGTGGCGGAGTCATACGTGGCGAGTATCAGCTCCGCCACTTACACGCTGCTGCGCTTTACGGGGAATTCCAATTCGGTATCGATCGACCTGAAAAATCCGCGGGGTGCTACCAAAGGCTACCTGCTGATGCCGAACTATGATCCGGTGCCGTTCGACATCGGGCAGGGCCAGGACAAATCGCTGACGGTCAGCAGAAATAATATCAGCGTGGGATCGGTGACGCTGAGCGGTAACTGACGCTCAGCGTTATTCAGAGGTTCCTTAACTTTCAGGCTGAATTACTCAGCCCAACTTCTCCATCAGATATTCCTGCGCGCAAATGCGGGCCTCGCCCTCGGCGGGGCTCAGGCGTTGGTAAGTACCGTCCGACCGCATCTGCCAGGCCTGGCAGTTGTCTTTCAGATAAATCTCCAATCCTTCCGCATATACCCGCTGGGCCAGTTTCGCGTCCAGCACCGGGAAGCAGATTTCCACCCGACGATAGAGATTGCGTTCCATCAGATCTGCACTGGCGAAATAGATTTTGAACTCGCCATTGCGTTGGAAGTAGTAAATGCGCGAGTGCTCCAGGAAGCGACCTACCACCGAACGCACTTCAATGTTGTCGGATACGCCGGGAATGCCTGGCCGCAGCGAACACATGCCGCGCACGATCAGTTTGATTTCCACACCGGCCTGCGACGCGCGGTAGAGGGATTCAATCGTCCTGGTGTCGGTGAGGGAGTTGCACTTCAGCACAATACGCGCGGGCAAACCTTTCAGCGCATTCAGCCGCTCTTCCTCGATATTCTGATGCAACAATTCCTGCGCCAGCGTGAACGGCGAGTGGTACAGGTATTTCAATTGCGCCGGCCGACCCATGCCAGTGAGTTCCTGGAAGATCTTGTGTACGTCTTCGCCCAACTCTTCATTGGCAGTTAGCAGGCTGTAGTCGGAATAGATGCGCGCGTTGCCGGCGTGATAGTTGCCGGTACCCAGATGCACGTAGCGGCGCAGGCGCTGACCTTCGCGCCGTACTACCAGCATCATTTTGGCGTGGGTCTTGTAGCCCACAATACCGTACACCACGATCGCACCGGCTTCCTGCAAGCGGGTGGCGATTTCGATGTTGGATTCCTCGTCGAAGCGGGCACGCAATTCCACCACGGCGGTGACTTCCTTGCCGTTGCGGGCGGCTTCCACCAGCAGATCGAGAATTTCGGAATTGGCGCCGGTGCGGTACAGCGTCTGCTTGATCGCCACCACGTTGGAATCGCGCGCGGCCTGACGCAGGAACTGGATCACCGGTGCGAAGGATTCGTACGGGTGATTGAGCAGAATGTCCTGGGTGCCAATCACTTCCAGCAAGCGGTCGCTGCGTTGCACCGAGTTCGGCACTTTAGGCTTGTAGGCCGAAAACAGCATGTGCGAACGGGTGATGTCCATCACCGGCATCATCCGCGTCAGGTTCACCGGGCCATTCATCTTGAACAGTTGGTAATCGTCCAGGCCGAATTTGTTGAGCAGGAAATCCATCAGGTTTTCCGGCATGTTGTCCGCCACTTCCAGCCGCACTTCTTCGCCGTAACGGCGGGAGAACAGTTCGCCTTTCAGCGCGGTGGACAGGTCTTCCACTTTTTCCTCGTCCAGGAAAAGGTCGGAGTTGCGGGTCAGGCGGAACTGGTAGCAGCCAGTGGCTTTCATGCCGGGGAACAGATAGCCGGCGTGATAGTGGATGACAGACGACAGGAATACATAGTTGTCTCCGCCCTCGCAGATTTCATCCGGCAGACGAATGATCCGCGGCAGGGATTTGGGCGCCGGCACCACCGCCAGACCCAACTGACGACCAAACGCATCCTTGCCTTCCAGCGTCACGATGAAGTTCAGGCTCTTGTTCACCAGCAGGGGGAACGGGTGCGCCAGATCGAGGCCGATGGGCGTCATCACCGGCG
>DATLII010000180.1:0-10405 GCA_035539495.1 Dongiaceae bacterium | reverse complement strand
GGTAACCCGCGTTCTTCGCCCCGGCCTTGCCGATTGCCACGGTTGCCACCGGGATGCCGCCAGGCATCATCACGGTGGACAGCAGCGCGTCCAGGCCATTCAGGGTCACATCGATGGGAATACCAATCACCGGTTTAACCGTGTTGGCCGATACCGCGCCGGCCAGATGCGCCGCCATGCCGGCCGCGCAAATGAAAACGGAGCAGCCACGCTGATCAGCGTCCTTTACATAGGCGTGGGTGATCTCCGGTGTACGGTGGGCGGAAGTAACTTTCACTTCCACGGCGATACCCAGCTTGCGCAGGGTGTCCACAGCGGGTTCAACCTGGGGGAAATCGGAATCGGAACCCATCAGGATGGCTACGAAGTGCTGGCTCATGAGGCACCTTTGGTCAGACGTGATAGATAAGGAAGAAGTATGAGACGGCAGACGCCGTTCGAGGCGGGCAAGGTACCCGAGTCCCCGAGGCCTTGCAAGTGGCGCCGGCAACCATAGACGGGGCCGGGTCAAGCACTGGGGGGCGGTAATTTTACCGGTTTCGTCCTCGTTGACCGGGGTCGGGACCCTACCTAGAATCCCCTGGCACCGTTCATTCTTCAATCAATCCGACAGGATCATCCATGATCAAGCATGTCCCCGTGCTGGCGGCCGTATTGCTGGCAGCTGGTTGTTCGACCGTGACCGAGCCCACCACCAACAGCCTGCCCGTGACCCAGCCCCAGGTGAGTGCCACTCTGCAGCAGCCTGCCTTCAAGGGCCTGAAGCGCAAGGTTGCCATCGCCCGCTTCAGCAACGAGACCAGCGCTGGCGCCAGCTTCCTGCTGGACGGCAAGAACGATCGCATTGGCAAACAGGCCACCGATATCCTGTCGGCCCGGCTGGCCGAGACCAACAAATTCATCCTGCTGGAGCGCGCCGACCTGGACAAAATCCAGAGCGAAGCCGCCCTGGCCAACCTGGATAAAGTCAGCGTGGGCGCGGACTACCTGATCATCGGTTCGGTGTCGGAATACGGCCGCGAGGCGGTGAGCGAGACCGGTATTTTCAGCCGCAACAAAAAGCAGAAAGCGCGGGCGAAGGTGAACGTGCGTCTGGTGGACGTCACCACCGGCCAGATTCTGTATTCGGAAGAAGGTTCGGGCGAAGCCCTGTCGGAAGCCAACGAAGTGTTCGGCGTGGGTGAAAGTGCCGGCTACGACTCCAGCCTGGATGACAAAGCGTTGTCCGCCGCCATTTCCAAACTGGTTAGCAACGTGGTGGAAAACCTGATGGATAAACCCTGGCAAGCCTATCTGATCGGTGAGCAGAGCGGTCTGTACATCATGACCGGCGGCAAAACGCAGGGCGTGAAAACCGGCGACCAGTTCGCCGTGGTGCAGAAAGGCAAAGTGGTGCGCAATCCACAAACGGGGCTGAACCTGGAATTGCCGGGCACGCCAGTGGGCACGTTGAAAGTGGTGAGCCAGGCCGGGCAGGGTGATAACGAAATCTCCCTTGGCCAATTGACTCAGGGATCGCTGCAAGGCCAGAACCTGAGCAATGTCGTGGTGCAGGAAGCGCAGGCAGCCAACTGACATAACGCTTGAGACAGCGCATGGAATATCCCTTGAGATATCTCTTGAGACAACAAGGCCCATGCGCACATTCATTCCATCCGAACAAGGAACCGCTTTCATGAAAAATATTCTGCTGGCCTGCCTGGCGCTTTTGTTGGCCGCGTGCGGCAATTTCCAAACCGTCAACCAGACCGAGGAAACCACCTATCTGCAGCTGCTGGGCAATAAGGAAAATGCCGTGCTGACTCTGGACACCAACACCACGGTCGATCTGAACACGATGGAATCCTTCGATCTGAACGGCAAAAACGCCACCCGCATCGTGGTACCCGCCGGCCAGCATCGCATCACCATCACGCGCAGCGGCACTGTGCTGGTAGACCGCAATGTCTATATCGGCGAAGGCAATGCTTTTGAAATCACTTTGCCCTGACGCGGGCCGTGACTCTTTCTTTTTATTGGCACACCGATTTATTCAAACTCAATTACAACACCGACAGGTATGAAGTAACGTCATGAACAAGTTGTTGATCAGTCTTAGCCTGAGCGCCACTCTGCTCACCGGCTGCGTGATGGCGCCGCCACACCCCACCGGTTTTTACTGGGGCAATTATTCGCAGTCGTTGTATGAATACAAAAAATCGCCCAGCCCCACGTCGCTGGAAACGCACCGCAATACCTTGCTGGATATCATCGCCACCGCCGACAACAGCAAAGGGCAATACAAGGTGCCACCGGGCATTTACGCCGAATTGGGCAAAATTGAACTGGACCGCGGCGACAAGGCCAGCGCGGTGAAATGGTTCCAGCAGGAAGCCGGCCATTTCCCTGAATCCGCATCGCTGATGAAAACCCTGATCGAGAAGGCGGGCTGAACATGATGCCGAACATGATGAAAGTAGCATTGAAAAATCTGGCGCTGGCTGCCGCGTTGACCGGTACCGTATTGCTGACCGGCTGTGCCACCACTACGCCCTCCGTGCCCATCACCAAACAGCAAGTGTTTCCCGCGGTCTACGGCGAAAAGCCGGCGTCGATTCTGGTACTGCCGGCGATCAACCACTCCACCGCTGCAGATGCGCCGCTGTTGTATTCCGCCAGCATCGCCCAGCCGCTCACCGAGCAGGGCTATTATGTGCTGCCGATTCCGGTGACCAACACCATGCTGGAACAGGCCGGTATCAGTGACGGTGCACAGCTGCTTGCAGTGCCGCCGCAGAAATTCGGCCAGATGATTGGGGCTGATGCGATTCTGTTCGTCACCATCGATAGCTGGGACACGTCCTACTATGTAATGGGTGGCGAAGTAACGGTGGGGCTGACGTTCAAACTGATCTCCACCAAAACCGGCGAGCGGCTGTGGAATTTCCACAACCAGGTAGTGATTAACACCGGCTCCAATAGCCAGGATCCACTGGTAGCCCTCATCGAGACCGCCATCAAGACGGCGCAACAGGATTATTTCCCTATCGCGCAACAGGTGAACTACGGTTCGGTAGCGGTGTTGCCGTATGGCAAGTTCCATCCGCAAACCGGCGTGGACGCGACGCAAAACTCCAGCGAGAAATTCAATCCGCCGGAAGAGTAATACTCGCCAGTTACACCCGGCAATATCCGCCCTGCACCTGCTGCGCAACACCATCCAGTTCCAGCAGGATCAGGGCGGCGCTCAATTCCGCCACCGCCAATCCCGTCAATTGCACCAGCTGATCAATGCTGCAGGGTTCAAATTCCAGCGTATGGTAAAGCCGATGCTCGATGGAGCCGATCGGGTAGGGCAACGCCATCGCATCGGCATTTTCGTCGTCCGGATCCACATTCGATTCAAGCGTGTCCCCGAACAGCGTCTGCTGTCGCATGTAACCCAGCAATGGGCGCAATTCCTCCAGCACCTGATCGGCAGTTTCCACCAGCTTGGCGCCATTGCGAATCAGTGCGTGGCAGCCTTTCGCTAACGGATTGTGAATCGAACCGGGAATCGCAAACACTTCACGGCCCTGGTCCACTGCTTCGTGCGCGGTGATGAGCGAGCCGCTTTTCAACGCCGCCTCCACTACCAGAACGCCCAGACTCAAACCGCTGATGATCCGATTGCGACGGGGAAAAAATTCCGGCCGCGGGGTCACCCCGATGGGAAATTCTGTGACCAGTGCACCCTGCTGTTGCACCCGTTCAGCCAGTGGCCGATTACGCGGTGGGTAGATGGCATCCAGGCCGTGGGCCAGCACCGCAATGGTTTGGCCGCTACCATCCAACGCGCCTTCGTGAGCGGCACTGTCGATACCCAACGCCAAGCCGCTGGTGGTGATGAATCCCTGACGCGAAAAATGCGCGGCGAAATCCCGCGCCACCTGCTGACCCGCGCGCGTACTCTGACGGCTGCCGACAATGGCGATCTGCGGCAACGCCAGACAATCCACGTCTCCGCATACGAACAACAACGGAGGTGCGCCGGTGATCTGCCGCAGCAATGCCGGATAACACGGATCATCCCAGGTCAGAATATGGTGTGCGGGCGATTCCGCCTGCCAAGCCAGATCCTTGGCCACGCCGGTACGCACTGCGCTGGTGCCCTCCTGGCGCCAGGATTGGATCAGCGCACGCTGTGGCTCGGTAAACCCCAGTTGCTCCAGTTGGCGCGCGCTCTGCTCGAACAGCGGGCCAATCGCACCGAAGTGATCACAGACAAAACGGAAATGAGAGGGACCGATACCGGGGATGCGCCAGAATCCCAGCCAATAAGCAAGTTCGTGCGGGTGCATGATGAAAATCCGAGGATGATTTTCCCATAGACCCGCACACAGCAAACGATGGCGATTTTTTAACGCTGTATTTGCGAGCGCAGTCGTTATTCAGAGGTTCCTCAGCTGCCTACAGGACCGGCCGGCAACGACTGCAGGTACAAATACAGCGCTTCCAGATCCAGATCATTCATGCGGGACAGAGCAGGGAATGGCATGACCGAACTCACCGCACTGCCATCGGGACGCAGGCCCGAGCGCATCATGGTTTTAAACGCCGTCACATCCGCATAACGCACCAGAGCACCACCATCGCCCGACGTCAGGTTAGCGGCAGCCGGCCAGTCCGGCGGCGAGCCGGGAATTTTGCCGCCGGTCAGCGTCGCGCCGTGGCAACCCTTGCAGGTCTGGCCCACGTAAGCACCATATTCCAGGCTAGTGGCGGCGGTGATCGCCGCTTGCGGCGGCAGGGAGTGGTCGATTTTTTCCGCGGCATCCTGGATAGCGCCCATACCATACAATGCCAATACTGGCACGGGCAGATCCATGACTCGTTCGCTGCCATTCACTGGCGGCAGTTGCCGAATGTACGCCACCAGATCGGCGAGATCCTCATCGCTCATCCGCGCATAATCTTCCGATGGCATTACCATCAGCGGCTGACCGCTGGGCTTCACACCGTGGCGCAATGTGCGCGCCCAATCCGTTGCCTGATAATGTGCCACGCTGGATTCCGGAGCAGACGAAATATTCGGACCCGCCACCCGCATGCCGGTTTTCGGATCCTGCAGGAACAGACGACCGCCGCCGTCTTCACCGTGACATTCCATGCAACCGCGAGCCTGGAACAGATAGCGTCCGTGCTCGATACTGGCGCTGTCTTCGCGCAAGGGAATGGCATGATCGTGCGCGGCAATAGGCAGCTCAACACTGCGCTTCATTTTGCTGTCACCATAGAAAGCGGCAGCACTCAACGCGCCAACTCCCAACGCGGCGACGACGGCCATGCCGATGAAAGATCGTTTGATCCAGCGATTCATAGTCTGCCCCTTTCGGAATCCGGTATCATGCCCGGTGAAATATGCAAAGACTGCAATGGGATTGGCGCTCATTGCGGTTAATACGGCGGTGGAAGAATAAGCGCAGATGACTGCTCGCTCTACGTATAACGTCCGTGCGCTATGCCGGCGTTTGCCCGGTCGTTTTTGTGATAATTGCCGCAATTCTGTTCAAGGATCGAAGTCGCATGTCTGTCATCCGTTCCCTGCACTTATTGTTTGCGTTAGTGATTCCCGCGGTGCTCGGCATCATCACCGGCGCTATCTGGGCATTGCTGACGCGGGACCGGCGACGCACAGCCAATGCCATCGCCAGCGTGGTTGGTTGGCTGGCACCGCGCCTGGCAGGGCTGCGCATCGAGTGCACCCAGCGCGACTTACTGGCGCAACGCCCGGCGGTGGTGGTGTTCAATCATCAGAGCGGACTCGATCCTGTGATTCTGTGTACGCTGTTGCGGCGGGACGTCGTCGGCGTTGCCAAACCATCGCTGGCACGCAATCCATTGCTGGGTCCGTTGCTGCGTCTGCCGGGCACGATTTTTCTGGGCGAAAAAAGCGAACGCAGGGCGCAGGTGTTGAAGCAGGCTCAAGCATTATTGGATAGTGGATTATCCATCGTGATGGCACCCGAAGGGACTCGTGTGCTGCCCGGTTCAAATAGCCCAGTCGGCCATTTTCGCAGTGGCGCTTGTGAATTGGCTCAGCGCTGCGGCGTACCACTATTGCCCATCGTCATTCACAATAGCGGTGAACGCCTGGCCGCGCGCGGCCGTGAATTATTTCCAGGTACTGTTCGAATAACTGTATTGCCACCGCGTCGAATTGCAGCGGACGCCGATATTGAACAAGCGACGCGCGAACTGGAACAAGACTATGTCGCCGCATTGGCACAACCGTGAGGCATTGATGAGAAAACCGTTGCAGTTTCGTCTGATTGCGCGATTGACTCGCTCTATTTACCTGGCTGTTTTGCTGGCAGGCTGGCTCGCGGGTTTCAATGCGTTGGCAGAAGAAAACTGGATTTTGCAGGACAATGTCGATCCCTCGGTGCAACTCTGGACGGACGACAGCCGCCCGCCGTTTCGTCGTGTGCGCGCCGAAACCACCGTCGCTGTTCCCATTCTGCCGTTGCTGAGTTTGCTGCAGGATCCGGCGACGCAATCAGATTGGCTGCCCTACACGCAGAGAGTCGAAGTTCTTCAAAAACCAACGCCCACGCAAACCCTGGTGCGATTCGAAACCATCGCCCGTTGGCCTTTCGCCGCGCGCGATGCTGTCACACTGTTTCAGGTCAGCCAACTGGATGCCACGCATCTGCACATCGACATGCTGAATCAGCCGGACGCCGTTGCAACACAATCCGGCATCGAGCGGATTCCGGAAGCGGAGGGCTACTGGTTGTTGGAAGCGTTGGATCAATGTCGCACGCGTCTGCGTTACGAAGCCGGCAGTCGCTGGGGCGGCAATGTGCCGCAGTGGTTGGTGAATCGGATGAACGCGCGACTGGCGCGGGAAGCGCTGCAGAATCTGCGGGATTGGGCGCCGGCCCACTATCGCGACTACGCCAAACCGGATTATCTCAACGACGTGACTCTGCATGCCCAGTGCAATTAACGAGCTGCACCAGGTTTTGATGCTCACCCAGCGCTTCGCATAACACATACACAAACTCAGCCATAGAAAATAGCCGACATCCGGTCTTTGCCAAGCAGGCCAGTTTGCTGATAACGTCATCCCGCCACACCCTCATATTTTTCCGAACCGTCGCAATACTCATTGGGTTTGGAAGCTCATCAAGCATTGGAGGCTTACCATGACGATCCTACGTACTGTCGTACCTGTTCCTTATCTGTTTTCCTTGTTGCTATTGCTGCTGCCATTTCCGGCCAGCGCCGCTGTCATCACATTCAGCTTTCTGGAACTGGTGGAAAACCAGGGCACGATTGATGGACGACTAGCGAACGGCAGCGACTGGTCTGGCCCTGCCCAGGCCGGCGGCTATGAGTTTTTCAGCTGGCAACAGCAGGATTTGACTGTCACCGCACACGCCGAATACTGGCCCAACGACGACTACGATGATCCGTCTGGCATGCAACCGTCCTACGTCTACCTGCAACCCGATCATGCCGGCCTGGGAGCCTGCCCCGCGACCAATTGCAGCAGCGCCAAGCTCGGTTATCTGGATCGGTTGATCCTCGACTTTAGCCAACAGGTGGAATTGATCGGCATCCATTTTTCCCTGGGCGAGGATGATTCCCACATTTCACCGGACGATGATGACTACCGCGCCTACAACACGCGCATCTCCATGACAGGCGGTCCTGACGGCCCTGAGAGTGATCTGATGGGCAGTGGCAAGTTCTGGAACGGATCTGTCAACGGCAACCAGTTGGCGTTGTACCGGCCTGAAGGTACTGGATCCTATGTTCAGTCCATCACCGTACGCACGGTGGATGTGCCGGAGCCCGGTAGCCTGTCGCTGCTGGCACTGGCGGCCGCATTGGGATGGTGGGGACGCCGCCGCATCGCCCATTAATAGTTTCGCGCGCAGAAGCGACTGCTCAAAACAAAACGGCCTGCATTGCAGGCCGTTCGTTTTTCGGGATATCGAATTTCTATTTCGGGTTCTTCACCACATCCATCACTTTCAGTGGGGATTCCGCCCGCAGGATCAGACCGTAGCTGACCTTCTCGAACGTACGGAATACCATCAGCACGCCGCGACGTTCATCCGGCAGCTTCACGAGCTCGCCGGTGACACGATCCTTCACTGTTTCGCCTTTGCCGTGCACCGCCAGTACATCACCCACGGTGATGCCGTCGCGGTCACCCAGATTCAACACCACCACGTCATACTGGCTGACGTTACGCACGCCGCTGAATACATGAATGATGTAGCCCTTCACTTCACCCTCAGGTGAACGGGGATGGAACACGGAATCCAGTTTGCGTTCTTCCGTGGGAATCAGACGATCGCCCGGCCGGATGTCTTCTTTGGATTTGGTCAGCTTGAAGCGGGCGACATCTTCTTCTGAGCTTTCAAAACGGGCCATGCCCATATCCAGCGCCGCCACACCCAGCATTTCCTTGGTATCCGGATCGAAATAAGCAGGGCCTTTGCGGAACACACCGTAGTTCTGATGCGGCTCGGACCAATCACCGCGGCCATACACATAGTCACCCACACCCATCACGATATGCTGCTCATCGCCGGCGAGCAGGTAGGGGGAAGCGTTGATCTCCTCATCGGTGAGCACCCGGTTGTCCACCAGGTAGCTCTGGACGTATTCGAGCGGAATGGCAGGGATCACAGTATCCAGCGGTTCCGACCGCACCTGCGGGGTCAGCTTGATGGTGTCACCGCTCTTGTAGGTGAGGGTGCGCTGGCCGCGTTCCACTGTCAGCACCGGTTTACCATCCACATACACCAGTTTGATCAGGTCGCCCGGGTAGATCAGGTGGGGGTTCTCAATTTGGGGATTCACTTGCCAGATTTCCGGCCATAACCAGGGATCTTTCAGGAACGCGCTGGAAATGTCCCACAGCGTATCGCCCTTTTTCACCGGGTACACGTCCGGATGCCCAGGCTTCAGCTCAGCGGCCGAGACGTGCAGGGCAACACCAACCAGACAGCCGCCCACGAGCCTGAGAAATGATTTCATCATGGTGAGAATCCCTTTATCATTATCAACGCCTGGCGCCAGGCAGCAATTTTGCTTGTTTGTGCTTGTTCATATGCGCAATGCGGCTGGTTCCAAAGGCATTTTCGGCAGGTCCACCCGCAATCGAGCGCATTTTTAACTATAGCTGTAAAACCTTGTTTTAAAACTATAGCCTGAACTTCGCATAGGCAGGCGTTTTTCCCGCCGCGCCCCAGATTCGCCCGACACCACCGCCAGCACAACGGCTCATGGTGGTCGCGCAAACCCTGTATGATCATAATCTTAGCAACAGTTTTAATAGTTATACTAGAAAAGCGGCGTTCTCAAGATGGCATTGCTGGATATTCTCGAATTTCCTGATCCTCGTCTGCGCACAAAGGCCAAGCCGGTCACAGTTGTTGACGAAAAAATACGCAAGTTGTGCGACGACATGTTGGAAACCATGTACGCGGCGCCCGGTATCGGCTTGGCCGCGACCCAGGTGAACGTGCACCAACGCATCGTGGTGATTGATATCAGCGAGGAAAAGAATCAGCCGCTGGTGCTGATCAACCCCTCGTTCGACGTGGTGGAAGGCGAGCAGCAGTACGACGAAGGCTGCCTGTCGGTACCCGGCTTCTATGAAACCGTGACCCGGGCCGAGAAGATCCGCCTGAAGGCCCTGGACCGGGACGGCAAGCCCTATGAACTGGTGGCGGAAGGCTTGCTGTCGGTGTGTATCCAGCACGAGCTGGATCACCTGGATGGCAAGCTGTTCGTGGACCATATCTCCAAGCTCAAGCGCGACCGTATCCGCAAGAAGCTGGAGAAGGAACACAAGGAAAAGGTCAACGTGCGGGCCCGCTGAGGGCCCGGTCCTGCCCGCCTGGACTCGGTCCTTCCCTGCCTGGAGATGCCCCACCCCGTGACAACCCCCCTGAATCTGATTTTTGCCGGTACCCCGGAGTTCGCCGCCACCCAGCTGCAGGCTTTGCTGGGGTCGCGCCACCGGGTGATCGCCTGTTATACCCAGCCGGATCGCCCCGCCGGCCGTGGCCGCAAACTGACCCCCAGCCCGGTGAAGGCATTGGCGCTGGAACAGGGCATTCCGGTGTACCAGCCGCTCAATTTCAAAAACGCCGATGATGTGGCGCAACTCAAAGCGTTGAACGCCGACCTGATGGTGGTGGTGGCCTATGGGTTGATCCTGCCCAAGGTGGTGCTGGACGCGCCGCGCCTGGGTTGCATCAACGTGCATGCGTCAATCCTGCCGCGTTGGCGTGGCGCCGCCCCGATCCAGCGTTCCATCGCGGCGGGGGACGCGGAAACCGGTGTCACCCTGATGCAGATGGATGTGGGCCTGGACACCGGGGCCATGCTGCTGAAAGTCACCACCCCCATTTCTGCG
>DATLII010000179.1:0-2291 GCA_035539495.1 Dongiaceae bacterium | reverse complement strand
ATGATGGAACGGTCGTTGATCGGCGCCACGTGAATGCCGTACTTGCGCTCCGCCAGATCCAGTTGCACGGCGGTTTGTTCCAGCACGGTGCTCAGGCATTGACGCAACGTGACGAACACGGCTTGGAATACCTGCTGCAATTCTTCGTGACGGTAGGGCGGAAACTCCGGCGGCCGTTTTGAGCGTGTGGTGAAGGTCGCCAGTTCTCCCGCCATTTGCACCAGTTCGGTGTAGCAGAGCAGCGGATGCAGGCGATGCAACGAACTGAAGTGCGCTACCAGCGGCTCCATGCGGTTGATCGATTGCAGCAACAGGTAGTCAGCAATTTCCGCCGAGCCGGAACGTCCACTGTCAGTGAGGCGTCCACTCAACGCTTCAGCACGATGATGTAGCAGACCATGCAATTCGGTGAGCAGGCTGTCCAGCACCGGCGACTGCGCGCAATCCAGCAGCGGCGGAATATAGCCATCGTCGATCAACACGGATTTGTCAGCAATATATTCCTGAATGCGGGCCAGGCCGATACGCGCATAGCCACTCAGATCTTCCGATCCCAGTTTCAGCCGCACATTCAGTTTGCCCACTTGCAGTTCGGCGGGTTCGGCGCTGTCGGCGGTGTTATTGCGCACGCTGATCGCGCCTTTTACATAGCGCGCCAGTCGTTGCTGGCTGTCCGGCTCGGTCACGTCCAATGAGCCCGGCCGCCGCAGCGGCAGGCACAGATACACCATTTCATTGGTGGTATTTTCCGGTACCTGCAAAATCGGCGGCAGATCGTCGGCGTCGGGAAAGCTGAAGGGCGTGCCATCCGGAAACACACCGCGAGCCTGACGAATGCCGATCTTGCCCAGCTTCAGCAGCTCGGCGTCCAGCGACCATTCCAGCAGGCCCCAGCCGTAACCGCCAAAGGCGTCGCAGCGACCATCGATATAGCGTTCCAGATAGCGATCGTGCTGCTGAAAGTGCTGGGGACGTAAAAACAATCCCTCAGACCAGACCACCTTGTTGCTAATTGTCATTCGGGGCTCCGGTGGGAATGGGGGAGTGGCTTATTCGTCCGCCAGGCGGATGTTCAGCCGCTCGATGCGCACATTCACTTCGTTGTTCTTGTGTGCCTCGATGGGGATCACCAGTTTGGCCTGGGCAGTGTCGTACTGAATGTACTCACCCAGAATGCCGATGAATTTCACGTCCGGCGACAGGTTCAGTTTTTCCACCCGGGTTTCACCGGGCGCCAGCTCTTTCAGCCGCGTCATCTCGATGTAATCGTTGGCCAGGCGGCCTTTGGCATCCTGGAACAGACTGAGGAAATCTTCCTGTTTGAACTGGCGCTCATCCCGCAGCTTCAGAATCTGGATGACAATCGGCGCCGCGCGGCCATCAGAGTTCGGATTGACGTCAGTGGTAGCGGTGATCGTCAGGGTGGCGGTGGTTTCCAGGTCCAGTGCCTTGCGGGTGGTGCCGCAGGCGGTCAATACCAGAGCCATCAGGCCCGCCAATACCAGGCCGGGCAGCGGCCGCTTCAAGTGCGTCATGAAGGATGTAGTCATGAGGTCCGTCGTCGCTGTGATTAATTCAAATAAAAGTTAAATGGATAAAAACAAAAAGACCCGGTAGCGCCGGGCATTAACCTTTCTTACGTCGGCGCGCTTTGATCTCATCGATCTGCTCGCCATAGGTGCTGGAGAACTTCCGCCCGAACAACTGAGTGAAGGTTTCTTCCGGATCCTGTTGAAGCTTAACAAAATATTGCTCATACGCATCCCACAGATGGGATTTTTTGTTGCCCAGGAACCACTTCGACTGCGGATCGCCGAAGGCGCTTTCCATCGTGGACGGTGCGAACCGGGCCAGCATGTGTTCGTAAGCGCTGCGCATGCCTGCCAGCAGGGCCATCTGATGATCGTTGATATCGTCGAAGGCTTCCCGCACGGCGCGGTTGCCCGGTAGATACGCGTTGCTGTCCGGGCAGAACAGATAACGCAGGGCATCCTTGTCGGTCAGCGCGAACTTCAGCGGATTGTTTTCCACCGGCTGGATCATGGTGCGATCCAGCCGCATTTCGTTCTTGATGCTGGTGCGGGCACGCAGGCCTTCCAGCAGTCGGGCGACAGATTCCCTCAGAATGCTGGCCGCCTCCGGGATCAAGGCATCCAACTGTTCTTGCGTCATGTTGCCGAGCCCCAGCAGTTCCGCCAGTTGACGTGCGCCGTCGCCACCACTCACATTGGATGTCGGGCGCGGCGTGACGGGCGCTACAGGCGGCGTCGGCATGGTGGGCATCACCGGCA